>QHRC01000085.1:0-8535 GCA_003219995.1 Verrucomicrobiota bacterium | reverse complement strand
CCACGCCCAAACCATGTCCGGACTCACTTCCGCGTTCGAAAACCCACAATTTTCCACCGGGATCGGGTTGATCAAATACGCGCAAGCGGTGCAGGCAGACCGGCCGCGTAGAGGGTTTAGCCGAATCTTCGGAAAATTTTTCAGCGGTATGCGATGAACGCCGGCAACGCTTCCACAATTGTCATGTCGAGCGGAGTCTCCCGCTACTGCGGGATTGCTGCTAATAATGAGAGATTGCTTCCCGCAGGAGCGGCGCTCGGAATGACAGAAGCCGAAATGCGCCCAAGATCGATAATTACAAGATCAACAAGGTAACAAAATGATTCAGCTCGGCCACAACTACACACTGCCGGAACGCGAAGAAGAAATTATCCCGATCAAAGTCGTAGGCATCGGCGGCGCCGGCTCGAACGCGCTTGATCGCGTCGTGCTCGACGGAATAGAAAAGAGCGATCTCATTGCCATCAATACCGATGTGCAATCACTCGCCAGTTCGGTGGCGGCGCGCAAAGTGCAGCTCGGCCGTTCGGTCACGCGCGGCCTCGGTGCGGGCGGCGATCCGGAGCTTGGTTACGAGGCGGCGGTGGAATCGGCCGATGAAATCCGCCAGGCGCTGGTCGATGCGCGCCTGATTTTTATCTGTGCGGGCCTCGGCGGCGGGACCGGTTCCGGTGCGGCGCCGCTGGTCGCGCAACTCGCGCGTGAAGCCGGCTCGCTTGTGATCGCTTTCGCCACGCTCCCATTTTCGTTCGAAGGCAAGCGGCGCGCCGCCCAAGCGCAGGAGGCGCTCGTCCGACTGAACGAAATCGCGCACGCTGTTATCTGTTTCGAGAACGATCGGATGGGCGACATGGTTGCGCCGAAGGCCGGCATTCATCAGGCATTTGCCGTCGCCGATATCACCATCAGCCAAAGCGTGCGCTCGATCGTAAATTTGATTCAACGTCCTGGCCTTATCCGCATCGGCTTCGACGATCTGCTCAGGGCGTTGCGCAGCGACAATGGCCGTTGCCTGTTCGGCTTCGGTGAGTCCGACTCCGATAACCGCGCGCATGACGCGCTCAAGCAGGCGCTGAAAAATCCGCTCATGGACAAAGGCAAAATGCTGGCGGACGCGGCGCACGTGCTCGTGCAAGTCGCGGGCGGCCCGGGCATGACGTTATCTGAAGTGGAGATCTTGATGCAAGAACTCGGACGTCACGTGAACGACCGCACGCAAATCCTTTTCGGCACAGCCGTGGACGGCAGGATGGGGAACCGCTTGAGCGTCACGATTATCAGCTCGCTCGTCGCGGATGGCGAAATTGTGTCGCCAGGAATATCCGCAACGAGCGAACCGATTCTCGCTCCGCTGCCGCCGGTTTGGGAGCAACCTCGGCAACCGCAGCCCCAGATCGACCGCGGACCCGAGCCGGCAAGCAGCGAGGCCGGTCCTATTTCAGATAATTTAATTTCGGTTGCAGCACCGGCGCCGATTGAAATACCGCCGGTCGAGCCAGAGCCCGAAATCAAACCACCGGTTCCCGCGCCGCGCCTGATTGGTCCAAAGAAAAAACCGCTGCCGGTAAAGGAGCCAGCGCCTCCGGCTGAGAAGCATGTGCAAGCTAAACAGGAAGTTTTGCAATTCGGGCCGGTCACGCGCGGTCGCTTCGAAAAAAGCGAGCCAACAATCATCGAAGGTCAGGACCTTGATGTCCCGACCTTCCTCCGCAAAAATATTCGCGTGAAATAATCGCGCGATCCCTAACAGGTAGGGACGTTTCTCGAAACGTCCGACTTATCCGGGTTATTCATCTCCAAGCAAATGTCACGGACGGCTCGGAGAAACGTCCCTATCTGAGTTATTTCTTCACCAGGTCCAAGACCGCGCTCGTCATGCCGATGATTCCGGTGCGGATGGTCGGTTCGGGGACGGGCGCAAACTTGCTCGAATGCAAACTCGGCAGCGGCGTGCCAGTTTTTTTCGACTCGGCGGCCTTGGCCGGATCGACTGCGCCGACATTAAACATGAATGCCGGAACGGAATGATCCGGCAGGCTATATTCGCAAAAATCTTCAGCGCCCATTGTGGGATCCTTCGCGATAATTTTATCGCTGCCGAGGGCAGTCTTCAGCGCAGCGGTGACGCGCCTGGTCAGCTCGGGATTGTTATAAGTAGCGGCCGTGGATTCATCCTGGCGCACGTGAACATCCGGCATCTTGTCGGGCGGAAGGCCAGCCGCCGTGGCGCAACCCTTTGCGATGCGATCGATCGCGGCGAGCACCTTGTCGCGCACTTCTTTCTTATAGGTGCGAACAGTCAGCTGCATCTTCACTTCGTCCGGGATGATGTTGTGTTTTGTCCCGCCGTGAATCGAGCCAACCGTGATCACGAGCGGATCGATCGGATTGTTTTCGCGCGACGCGATCGTCTGCCAGGCGTTAATCATCTCGGCGGAAAGAACAATCGGATCCTTCGTTTTGTGCGGGTAGGCGCCATGTCCGCCCGCGCCGCGCACGGTGACATCCACTGAATCGACATTCGCGTACGCGTACCCTTCGGTCACGCCGATTTTGCCGGTCTCGATTTCAGCATCATCATGCAACGCGAGCGCGTAATTGGGCTTCGGCCAGCGCGTGTAGAGGCCATCTTGCAGCAACGCTCGAGCGCCGCCGACGGTTTCTTCCGCCGGTTGACCGACAAAAATAATCGTGCCGTGCCATTTCTCTTTTGATTTCGCGAGCGCGCGGGCAGTGCCGATGAGAGTCGACATGTGAATGTCGTGTCCGCACGCGTGCATGACCGGCACATCCTTACCGTCGTCGCTCTTGGTCGTTACGGTGCTCGCGTAGGGCACGCCTGTTTCCTCGTGCACGGGCAACGCATCCAAATCTGTGCGGACGAGAACGGTCGGCCCGGCGCCATTCTTCATCACACCGATAACGCCGAAGCAGCTCGGGCCTGGCTTATCGTATTTGCCCACGTGCTCCGTTACTTCGCAGCCTGCCAGCTTCAATTCTTTCGCCACAATCCCGGCCGAACGCTCCTCGTGCATCGATAATTCCGGATGTGTGTGGAGATCTTTGTAGATCGCTAGCAGGGATGGCAGCTCCGCATCCGCCATACTTTCCGGTGTTTGCTGCGGGAATCCCGGGATCGCGGACAAAATCAACAAGAGCAAAATCGACAATGAACAAATCTTCATTCCGCATTTATACTTGTCGTGCTGAGCGAAGTCGAAGCATCTCTCAATTAGTCCACGGTTAACGCAGATAAAAAAACGAAGGGCATCCGGGCTGTCGGCGTCCTAAGATTTGGGATACAACCGCGCGCCTCCCTCCATTTGGAATCTGCGAAAATCTGCGCAATCTGTGGATGACTCATGGAATTCGAAAAAAACACGATGCTCTTCGGCGTAGATCCGATGCCACGCATCGTTGCGATCGAACTGGGCGAGACCGGCACGGTCAAAGTTTATCGCCGCGAAAAGGACGGATCGGTCATCGCCGACGTGGAGCCGTTCCATCCATTTGTGTGGTGCGATTCAGACGTTGTCGATCTTGGCATCGAAGCGGAAAAGCTCGAAGGCGATCTCAAGTATGGCTGGCGCGTCACGGTCGACAGCTGGAAGGAACTGATCGCGCTGCGCAACGGACTTAAAAACGCAGGGCGGGATTTTTTCGCCTTCACCGATCCGGTGCAACATTATCTTACGGCGACGGGTCGCACCTTGTTCAAAGGTTTGCCGTTCGAAGAACTGAAGCGGATGCAGGTCGAGGTGCTGTCATTTCCGGATGACGCCAACGCTCATCTCATGAGCATCGCGCTCTCCGATAATTCCGGCTGGGAAGATGTGTTGATTGTCGATCCAAAAAACGTCGAGGAATCTGAGACGGGCGCGCTCAAGAAACTCACCAATCTCATCAAAGAGCGTGATCCCGATGTGATCGAAGGTCATAACCTGTTTCGCTTCGATCTGCCGTATCTGGTCGCGCGCGCAAAGAAAACGAAAACAAAACTCGATTGGGGACGCAGCGGCGGATTCTTGCGGTCGCGCCCTTCGCGCCTCCAGATCGCTGAGAAGACGATCGATTATCCCAAGTTTACGATCGATGGCCGTCATTTCGTCGATACCTTTTTGCTTGCCCAATTTTACGACGTTGGAATGCGCACCTTGTCCGGTTTCGAACGCGCCGACGTGGCAAGGCATTTTGGTTTTTGCGACAGCGAAGAACTTTCCGCGCTCACCGGCAGGGAATTGCAGCGCGCCTACATCGACAATGACGAACGATTTCGTCTGCGCGCACTTTGCGCGGTGCGCGAGACGCGCTCTGTCTCCGAACTTTTAAGCCCAAGTTATTTCATTCAGGCGCAGATTTTTCCCTACAATTACCAGGACGTGATCGTGCGCGGCAACGCCACGCGGATCAACGCGCTTTTTCTACGCGAATATTTTCGGCAACGCCATTCCATTCCGGAAATGCCGATGGTACGCGGCTTCGAAGGCGGCTACACCGACATCTTTTTCACCGGTGTTGCGCGCAACGTCTGGCATTGTGACGTCGCCTCGCTTTATCCGTCGATCATGTTGCAGTTCGATTGCTTTCCAGTGACCGACCAACTGCAAATCTTTCGCCATTTACTGACTGATCTGCGCACGTTTCGTCTCGAAGCGAAAGCGCAAATGCGCGCCACGCCAGAGCCAAAGCAGCAGCGGCATTTTCATGCCCTGCAAAACACATTCAAGATTTTGATCAACAGCTTCTACGGCTACCTCGGTTTTGCCCAGGGACACTTTGCCGATTTCGACGCCGCCGCGCGCGTCACGCAGATCGGGCGCGATCTGTTGAAAAAGATGATCGACTGGTTGAATGGGCAGGGCGCGCAGGTGATCGAGGTTGATACCGACGGAATTTACTTTGTTCCGCCGGACAAGATCGACATCGACGAGTTGCGCAAAGGTCTGGCCAAAGAATTGCCGGCCGGCATTGAAGTCGAGTTCGACGAGCAATTCGACGCCATGTTCAGCTACAAGGCGAAGAATTACGCCCTGCTCACACGGGGCGGCGACGTCATTATGAAAGGCGGTGCGCTTAAGTCGCGCGGGCTGGAAAAATTCCAGCGCGTTTTCCTGGAGGAAATGATCAAGCTGCTCATGGAGGAGAAACCAGAGGCGATTGTCGATCTTCGCGAAAAATTCGAGAAGAAAATCCGTAACCGTGAATGGAAGATCGACATGTTGATGAAGACCGACACGCTCCAGGACTCGCTCGAGAAATACCGGCAGAAGATTGCCGGCTCGGCGCGCAATCGTGCTGCTGTCTACGAGCTCGCTCTGGCCAGCGGGCGAGATTATCGCCCTGGCGAGCAGATCAGTTACTACATCACCGGCTCGGGCAGGAAACTCGCCGCCTACGAAAATGCCAAGCTGGCAGCAAATTTCGATCCGCAAAATCGTGACGAAAACGTGGACTACTACGTTGCGAAGCTCGATGAACTCGTGAAAAAATTCTCGTCGGTAGTTCCAGCGGCCGAGCAAGAAAAGTTACGTTTTTAAGACGCCGCGATATTTCGACCGGCTGGTCGAAGAACGTGCGCAAATAAAAAGGCACAATTGCGAAATCATGCCTTATTCGGAGCGCCGAAGGCATCGAGTAGCGCAAAAAGTCGCTCAGCTTTGAAGTTCTTGCCGGCGCAGGAAAAGTTGTGTCAGCGATTTGGTTTCACTCGAGCCAGCAGTTGATCAACGTGCTAAGCAATTTGCGTAAAAATGGGTAAAAAAACCGCACGCAGGGCCTGCGAATTGCTCGATAAGAAGCCTTCTCATGCGAAAATTTTTCTCGCTCTCGATTGTTGGCGCCTTTGGCATGATTGTTCTTGCCACGCAATCCCAGGCGGCCGGTCTAAGAAAGTATTTGAAGTGGACCATCTTTTTCAAGAACGCTTTCGGACATGAAAAGTCGGCCGAGATCGTCACGGAATATCAGCCGGGGAAGATCGTTTATCCGCTCGCGAAGATTGATCCGAGCATCGATCCGAAGCTGCGCCGGGCCGCGACCATCGCGGAGGAACGCGCGCGCGCACACTCGCGTTCGCGGTGCTGGCATTACGTGAAAGAGGCTCTGGTTGCCGCTGGCGCGGTTAATTCGCGGCCGACGAGCGTGTTCGCGAAAGACGCCGGCCAGGAACTGGTCAGCAATTACGGATTCAAAAAGCTTTCGGTGCGCGACCCATTCAAGGCACCGGTGGGATCTGTGCTTGTCTATGGCGCGAGCCGTCGGAAGGCTGGCCACGTGGAACTTCGCACCAAAGACGGCTTCGTCAGCGATTTCCGTTCGAGAACGCCATCGCACCGCCCTTTGCTCGGCGTTTACGCGAAGTTGTAATTGACCCCTGTCACGCTCTGCGCCTGGCGAACCTCAGAGATAAATTGGGCGAGGGCGATATTGCAGTTGTGAGATCGTAGGTCTCTGGCAAACGTGCCGTAGATTCTGCGGCGACCACGGACTCTTTCTTTTTCGTAATCGCCAGCGCGAGCTCTTGCCGCTCCCGACGAGAATCTCGCGGAACAATTTGCACCATCATGAAGTGCGGGTGCGCCTCCGCCCAGGCCAGCGCTTGTCGCTTCATTTCAAAAAACGGTCGATCACGATGGATGACCCGTACGCTGCCCCGCTTGGCGCGGTCCTCGTTTACGGCGACAGAAACCGTGGCCATGTTGAAATCCGAACGAACGACGGTTTCGTCACCGACATCACTCGAAGCACGCATGTTCTTATCGATTGGTCGCGATTTAGGGGAAGTTTTCTTCCTGAAATAATTCGCGAGCGCGAGTTCTAATTCGGCCCGCGCAAAGCGGTCTAGTTCTCGAAACGTTAAGCGACTCTAAACAGGCCTCGCGCTCAATTCGCTACATCCCGAAGCCGCTCCATTTTCGAACTTTACATGCCGGAGCTCCGGTGCTGACAATACAAATCCGAAAGGAAATAATCTGATGAAATCAAAATTCTCATTCATTTCAAGAATTGCCATGGCAGCGGTTGCAGCCGGCAGTTTGGGCGTGGTCGCAACGCTCTGCGCCCAGCAGCCTGCTTACACGCCCGATAATCCATTTCTTCAAAAGATGGTGGCCACGCCAACACCAAGGGCGGCGGCCGTGCCCAACCCAAAGGCCTCGACCCTGAGCGCAAAGGACAAGGATTTTCTAGTCAGCGCTGCCAGTAGCGGGGGTTGGGAAGTGTCAACTGGCAAGATGGCCGAGAACAAGGCGCAAAGCGACGCCACCAGGAATCTGGCTGCGCGTATGAGCGCCTACCACTCCCAAACCAACAAGGAAGTGGTCGATCTCGCCAAGAAAAAGGGTCTTGCGATTTCGACCGAGAATATCAAAGCCCAGCAGTTGAGTGCAGGACCGAAATTCGACAAGCAGTATCTGACTCTGATGGAACAAGACCATCAACAGACCATCAAGGCGTTCGAGAAAGAAGCAGCGTCAGGCAATGACGCCGAAATCAAGGCTTGGGCTGCCAAAACGCTTCCCACGCTCAAGCAGCATCTCTCCATGGTGACAAATGCTCTGAGCAAGGCGGAATAATCGGCCCGATCTGCCTCGCGTCGAATTGCAGCGGCGAGCGCGACCGGAAAACCGCGGCGTCGATGTGACCCAGCGTCCCCCAACGAAGGTGATTCGCATCGCGATGTGGTCGGGACCGCGCAATATCTCCACCGCGATGATGCGCGCGTGGGGGAATCGCGCGGACACGTGCGTAGTCGATGAGCCGTTTTATGCCTATTATTTAGAGAGGACCGGCAAGAATCATCCCGGTGCGGATGAAATCATCGCGCACGGCGAAACTGATTGGGGGAAAATTGTTAAGCAGCTGACCGCTTCGGTCCGGGCCGGCAAGCGCATCTTCTTTCAGAAACAGATGACGCATCATTTGCTGCCCGAGATCGATCGGCAATGGATTGTCGATCTTACGAACTGCTTTCTCATTCGCGATCCCCGGGAGGTGATCCTTTCCTATATTAAGAGAAATCCCGACCCGGTCCTCGAAGATCTCGGCTTCATCCAGCAACAGAAGATTTTCGATTTTGTGGTTGGAACGTCGCGCCGCGATGTCCGCGGACGCCGCAGCGCGGCGTCCCCACCAGTCGTGATCGATGCAAAAGATGTTCTGCAAAATCCCGAGCGAATCTTGCGGCTGCTTTGCAACGCAATCGGCGTCGATTTCAACGAATCGATGCTGTCGTGGCCGCCCGGCTCGCGGGACACCGACGGTATCTGGGCGAAATATTGGTACGAAGAAGTGGAAAGATCGACATCGTTCCAGCCCTATCAGCCGAAAAGCGAACCAGTGCCGGATCGCCTGCGCGAAATTTATGAGCGATGTCGCGAATGTTACGAGTGCCTCTATGAATTGCGGCTGCATTGAATCGCGGACGTTGTCGAGGCGCTTGTGCCAAGCGCCTGTTTATCTGGCTTCGGCAGTTGACACAACCGACGCTACCACAAAACAATCTGCGTAAATCTGCGGACAAGGAAACATGCTCCA
>QHRC01000237.1:7135-7628 GCA_003219995.1 Verrucomicrobiota bacterium | reverse complement strand
CGCGTAGCCGCCAGCTCAGGAGTGTTTCAGCACCACTTGCAGAATGATGTTGCCCGCGTCCCGGCAGCGATCGATCACTTTTTCGATTAGCTCGAAAAGGTCACGCAGAAAAATTACCTGCTTTGTTTTGTAATCGCCCTGGTAAAGGTCGCGTAGCAAATCGAGCTCAAGCTTGTCGGCATCGCCCTCGATCAGTTGGAGTTTGTCGTTCATCTCGCGCGCCGTTGCGGTGTCGGTGCCTTTGCGTAATTGTTTTACCATCGCCAGAACCGTCTCGGCCGCCTGGTCCAGATGTTCCACCTGTTTGCGGAAATCGCGCCCGTGTAAGTCTTGTGGGCAAATCAAAACTCGCTCACCGATCTTCTCCACCGTCTTAGGTATTTTATAAAGCGCGGCCGAAAGCGCTTGGATGTCTTCGCGCTCGAGCGGCGTGATAAATGTTTTGCAGAGCTGCTCGGTCAGCTCCTGCGTGATTTGCTTGTCTTTGCGGCGG
>QHRC01000237.1:5170-7072 GCA_003219995.1 Verrucomicrobiota bacterium | reverse complement strand
GGTGGACACTTGCATCCGCCTCCTGCGCGCTCGCTTCCAGCAAATCGAAAAACTTCTGATCCTGGCCGAAAATTTTTTGGATCGACAACATAAGCGTCAGTCGGTTTTAGAGCATTGCTCCTCTCATGATCAACAACGCAATGCTGAAATAGATAATTAATCCGGTCACGTCCACCAGCGTGGCCACGAACGGAGCGGATGAAGTGGCCGGGTCGGCGCCCACGCGTCGCAAAACAAACGGCAGCATCGAACCGGAAAGCGATACCCACAAAACCACGCCGACAAGCGCGACCCCCACGGTAAGCGCAACCAGCGGCCAGTGCGGACCGTAGAGTTGTCGATGGAAATAACGCTCGCCCACCATCGACCAAATCGTGACCCGGGCCGCGCCAATCGCGCCAAGGATTCCGCCTAAGGACAAACCGGCGCGAACTTCGCGGCTGGCCACCCGCCACCAATCGCGCAGGGTGACTTCACCCAAAGCCATCGCGCGAATGATCAAGGTCGATGCTTGCGAACCGGAATTGCCGCCGCTGGAAATGATCAGCGGCAGAAACAACGCCAGCACCACCGCCTTGGCGATTTCATCCTGATAATTTGCCATCGCCGTGGCGGTGAGCATTTCGCCGAGGAACAAAATCACCAGCCAACCCGCGCGTTTGCGCACCATCCGCCAGAGTGAGATGCGCATGTATGGCTCGTCCAGTGCCTCCATACCGCCGATCTTCTGGATGTCTTCGGTCGCTTCTTTCTCCGCCACATCGAGCATATCGTCGATCGTCACGATCCCGACGAGCACGATGTTGGAATCGACTACAGGCAGGGCGGTGCGGTCGTACTTCCGAAAAAGATTCAACGCTTCTTCCTGCAAATCGTTCGCCTTCAGCGCGACAAACGTCTGGTCTCTAATCTCGCTCACTTTGGCTGTGAGCGGTTTGAGCAGAAACTCGCGCATGCGCACGTCGTCGATCAATTTACCGCGCTCGTCTACCACGTAGATGACGTTGAGTGTCTCGCTGTCCCGGCCGTACTCGCGGACAAAATCGAGAACTTCCTTTACCGTCCAATCTTCATGTACGGGGATGAAATCCGGCGTCATTAAACGCCCAACGCTGCCTTCCGGATAACCGAGAAGGGTTTGCGCGACCCGGCGTTCCTCCGGCGTGAGGAGCCGGATGAGCTGGCGCGCCGCCGCGCTCGGCATTTCTTCAAGCAATGCCGTGCGATCGTCCGGCGACATTTCGTTCAAAATCCCGACGACCTGTTCGTGCGCCATCGCCCGCAGCAAATTTTGCTGCTCCTCGATGCCGATGTATTCAAAAACATCCGCCGCCAGCGCTGCCGGCAACACCCGGAAGATAATCACCTGCTCGTCTTCCGGAAGATCGAGAATCACGTCGGCGACATCGGCCGGCGGCCAATCGGAAAACAATTCGCGCAACGCCCCGAAATTGCGCGCGTCGATCATGCTCTTGATCTCGGGTGCTAAAAGTTTGCCGACCATATCCGGACTTTTCGACGCGCGCGCCGCCGAGTTTTAACACTGTGATTGCCGAAGCGCAATGGCGCTACACCTCTTCGCTTGGAATTTGGGCGAAAAGCAGTGAAGATAACTCCAATGCCTGCGACCTTGACTGGCCCGATGATTCAGCGCGAAATCGGCGACGATCGCGTTTGTCTGCTCACCTTCAATCGACCGGAATCGGGCGCAAACATCTTTGATGCCGCTACACTGAATGAGCTGAGCGACCATGTCGATCTTATTGAGAGCGATGCGTCGTTACGTGGTCTAATTATTACTTCCGCAAAGAAATCGATCTTCATCGCCGGTGCGGACCTGAAGACGCTTTTGAAGCAGGCGCAGACCGATGAATTGCGCGATTTCATCGCCAGAGGGCAGCG
>QHRC01000237.1:0-5137 GCA_003219995.1 Verrucomicrobiota bacterium | reverse complement strand
CGATTCACGGCGCTTGTGCTGGCGGCGGCTATGAAATTACGCTGGCGTGCGATTATCGGATCGCATCGGATGATCCGGCGACGCGAATTGGCTTGCCGGAGACGACGCTCGGTCTCGTCCCGGCCTGGGGCGGTTGCACGCGCCTGCCGCGTTTGATCGGTCCGAAACTCGCGGCTGAAGTGATTTTGAAAGGTAAACTTTATTCCGCGCCGGAAGCATTGAAGCTTGGTCTGGTCGATGAAATCGTGCCGCGCGATCAACTTGTCGATCTTGCCCGGAAGAAATTGCGCGATGGCAAACGTAAAACGTAAGGCGTCGCCCCTAGCAAAAATCGACAAGGAAATTATGGCGCCGCGCGAGAGCGGCAATGCCGCGCCAGCGCGCGCCCTCGAAGTGATTAAAAAAGGTCTGGCAATTTCAGTTGGTGAATCGCTTGTCCTTGAGCTGAATGCGATTGTCGATCTTGGCGAAACGGAATCGACGCGCAATTTGATTCGCAATTTTTTTCTGGCGGAGAAATACAAAAGAGGAACAGCGAAAGCACCGTCCGAAAAAGTTGTTCACGCCGCGGTGATCGGCGCCGGGGTAATGGGTTCCGGCATTGCGCAATGGCTGAGCTCGGGCGGCGTCACCGTCATTCTGCGCGATGTGAGCCGCGAGCAAATCGAGCGCGGCCTCGCTGATATCGAGAAAACTTACGCCCTCGCAGTAAGGCGCGGGCGTGTCAGCGACGAAAGAGCGAAAGAGGGCCGCGCCCGTATCGTTGCCTCGACTGCCCCGATGGAATTGCGCGACGTCCAGGTCGTGATCGAAGCTGCCTCGGAAAAAATCGACATCAAAAAGGAAATCTTCCGCGATCTTTCCATGAAGGTTGGCCCGAGAACTATTGTCGCCACAAATACTTCGGCGCTGCCGATTAGCGAACTGGCCGCTTGTACAATTTCACCGGATCGTGTGATCGGGCTTCACTTTTTCAATCCGGTCAGCCGGATGAAGCTGGTTGAAGTTGTTGTCGGCAAAGAGACCTCGGAAGAAACGAAAGAGCGCTCGCTCGCATTCGTCAGGCAAATCGGAAAGCTTCCCGTGGTCGTGCGGGATGGTCCTGGATTTCTCGTCAATCGTGTTTTGTTTCCGTATCTGGTCGAGGCGGCCGCGCTTTTCGAAAATGGCGTCGGCGCGGACAAGATCGACAATGCGCTTATAAAATGGGGAATGCCGATGGGACCGCTGCGCTTGATCGATGAGATCGGCGTCGACATTGCGGTCGACATCGCAAGCACGCTCGAAAAAGCATACGGCCAACGCGATCACGCTCCTGAAATCTTAGGCAAAATGCGCGAAGCGAACTTGCTCGGACGGAAAAGCGGAGCCGGCTTTTACAAATACGAAGGCAAATCGCAAACGCCTGATGAGTCGCTCGAGCAGTGGCGGCGCTCAACCGCGCGAATCGGTCATCCCGAACGGAGTGAGGAATCTCTCAAATCACCCACAGTTGGAGATCGCGAGATTCCTCGCTCTGCTCGGAATGACATTGTCGATCTTGCCCATCGCCTTATCTTTCTTACGATAAACGAAGCGGCGCGTTGTCTGGAAGAAAAAGTGGTCGAGTCGCCGGAAGACGCCGATTACGGAATGATTCTGGGAACCGGCTTCGCGCCGTTTCGAGGCGGGCCGCTGCGGTTTGCCGATCATTTCGGTCTGAAGAAAGTTGCCGATGAGATGGAGCAGTTCGCGCGGAGCGATGAGAAGTTTGCGCCATGCGAACTTTTGAAAAAGCGCGCGCGAAACGGAACGACATTTTACGAATCATGAAGATGCTGCTCGATGCGCCAGCTTGTCATGTCGAGCGAAGTCGAGACATCTCTTACTGTTTTGGGCCGGAAATAATTAGAGATTCCTCGACTTCGCTCGCAATGACAGAATTGCATTGCACGTGCGAGTAACATGAAGACGCCGCTCGAAGCGCCTGAAGAACAAATCGCCGAAGAGACGAGCGTAAAACCGGAAAAGCCCGCCGCGTCCGTCATCGACACGTCACGGATGTCGAAGGGTCAGCGCGAAGCGCTCGAGTTGGCGGAGGCGTCGCGCGATCCGCTGGATGATCGCGGCAGTTTCGCGAGTAATCTTTTCATCGGCCGCTGCGATTTCGGCCGCATTTATCCCTTTCCGGAACAAACCGCGGAGGATCGCGCGGCGGGCGATCCATTTTTACAAAAGCTCGAGACTTATTTGCGCGAGCATGTCGATCCGGACGAGATCGATCGCACCGGCGAAATTCCGCCCGAAAATTTCGCCGGCCTGGCCGAGATCGGCGCCTTTGGAATCAAAGTCCCGCAGCAGTACGGCGGTCTCGGTTTGTCGCAGTTCAATTATGGGCGCGCGGCCGTTCTGCTCGGTAGTTGGGACGGAAACGTCGCCGCGCTCGTCTCCGCTCATCAATCCATCGGCGTAGCGCAGCCGCTCTTGCTTTTCGGGACGGAAGAACAAAAACGAAAATATCTGCCGCGCGTGGCTGGCGGGGAGATCTCCGCATTCGCCCTCACCGAAACGCATGCTGGTTCCGACCCGGCGACGATGAGCTTGCGCGCCGAGCCGATACCGGACGGTTCCGAGTTCATTTTGAATGGCGAAAAGCTTTGGTGCACCAACGGCGTCAAAGCCGGCGTGCTCGTGGTGATGGCGCGAACCCCGCCGAAAATAGTCAACGGCAAAGAGCGTAAACAAATCACCGCGTTCATTGTCGATGTTGATTCGCCGGGACTCGAGATCACGTATCGCTGCCGGTTCATGGGATTGCGCGCGCTTTACGCGTGCCGCGCGAAAACATTATCTCGAAAGAAGGCGCGGGCTTGAAAGTTGCCCTGACGACCTTGAATACGGGCCGGCTCACTTTGCCGGCGGCGTGCGTCGGCGTTTCGAAACGGTTGCTCGAAATTTCGAGAAAGTGGGCGGGCGAACGAATTCAATGGGGCGTGCCGATCGGCAAGCACGCTGCCATTGCCGGGAAAATCGCGGAGATGGCCGGCAACGTTTTTGCGGTGGAAGCGATGACATTTCTTACCTCGTCGCTGCTGGATCGTAAATCCGGCGATCTCCGCATTGAGACGGCAATGTGCAAAATGTGGGCCACGGAAACGACCTGGCGAATAGCCGATGAAGCGATGCAGGTCCGCGGCGGTCGCGGCTACGAAACTGCGCATTCACTGGCTGGCCGCGGCGAGCCGGCAATTTCGGTCGAGCGCTTTCTGCGGGACTGTCGCGTAAACATGATCTTTGAAGGCTCGAGCGAGATCATGCGGCTCTTCATCGCGCGCGAGGCGCTCGACCCGCATTTGAAAGTCGGCGGCGCAATTTTCAACACGCAACTGCCGATGTCGGAGCGCGCCAAAGCGGTTTTCAGTTCCGGGAAATTTTACGCCGGATGGTACCCGCGCCAGTGGCTACCCGCCGGCACAGGCAAGATCGACAATCTCGATCGCGATCTTCAGGCGCATGTCAATCACGCCGCGCGCACGAGCAAGCGGCTGGCCCGAGGTTTGTTTCATGCCATGGCGCGCTTTGGTCCAAAACTCGATCGCGAGCAACTTTTGCTTTCACGTTTTGTCGGAATCGCGACGGAACTATTCGCCATCAGCGCGACTTGTTCATTTGCGCAATCGAAAATCGATCGCGGCGAAAACGCCAACGAAATTCTTTCGATTGCAGACTATTTTTGCCGATCTTCACGCTTGCGCATCGCGCAATATTTTGCAGGCGCGAGTGCTAATGTGGACAAGCGCGGCTACGAGCTGACGCAGGAACTTCTCGCCGGAAAACACGCCGATCTTACGCGCAGCATTGTCTGAATTGTAGCGGCGCTCTATGAGCGCCGCTACAGAAAACACCGTCGGTTGACCAAATCTGCGCTGAAAGCTAAAATCAGCGGATGAGTGTACCGCCTGTGCTCACCGAAGCGGTTTCTTCTCGAAGCCGCGCGTCCAGGAGCGAAAGAAGTATTAACGCATCGAATGTCCTGGGGACTCTCGAGCAACACATCTTGCTCGATGGTTTCAAGGTCGTCATCGACCTCGAGAAGAGCCGCGGCCCCTACATATATAATACGGTCGACGGTCGCAGGCTGATCGATCTCTACGGTTTTTTTGGTTCAATGCCAGTCGGGTTCAATCATCCTTATTTCGATCGGGAAGATGTGAAGCGCGATTTGTTGCGCGCGGCCAAAGTAAAAATCGCGAACTCGGATGTTTATTCGGAAGGCTACGCCGAATTTGTCGAAACGTTTTCACGCGTCGTCGGGTGGCCGCCGCTGGAGCGCTATCTGTTCATCGAAGGCGGCGCGCTCGCGGTCGAGAACACATTAAAGGCGGCGATGGATTGGAAGGTGCGTAAGAACATGGCTGCCGGTCATGGCGAGCGCGGTACTCAGATTCTGCATTTCCGTCACGCCTTTCACGGTCGCACGGGTTACACCATGAGTCTGACCAACACTGATCCGCGCAAAACGGATTTGTTCGCTAAGTTTGATTGGCCGCGGGTTTCCTGCCCGCACATCGATTATTCGTTGCCCGAATCGGAACGCCAAGCCGACGTGATCGCGCGCGAGAAAAAATGCGAACAGGAAATCCGAGACAAGATTGACCAGAACAAGATCGACATTTGCGCCATCATCATCGAGCCGATCCAGGGCGAAGGCGGCGACAATCATTTCCGCGGCGAATGGCTCTCATTTTCGACGAAGTGCAGTGCGGCATGGGTGTCACAGGGCGGACGTGGTGCTGTCAGCATTTCGATGTTGTTCCCGATCTGCTCGCGTTTGGAAAAAAGGCGCAGGTTTGCGGAGTGATGGCCGGTCCGCGTCTCGATGAAGTGAAAGACAACGCGTTTCGATTGCCAAGCCGATTGAATTCGACTTGGGGCGGCAATTTCACCGACATGGTGCGCTCGACGCATTTCATGCGCATCGTTGATGAGGAACATCTGATCGAGAACGCCGGCAAAGTCGGCGCCTATTTTCTCGATCAACTGCGCCAATTGCAAAATGAGTTCGATTTTGTCCAAGCCGTGCGCGGTCGCGGAATGTTTCTGGCCTTCGATTTGCCCGACGCCAAAGCACGCGAAGATATGTGGAAAGGTCTGTTCG
>QHRC01000084.1 GCA_003219995.1 Verrucomicrobiota bacterium | reverse complement strand
GGCGGATGGCGGTTCAATTTTCGGGCCCGCCGCGCGATGTTTGTCGCCTGATCAGCCATGCGCTCGAGGTTCGAGCTCAGTTTCATCGCCGAAACGACACGGCGCAGATCGGACGCCACCGGTTGAAACCGCAGCAGAATGTCCACGCCGTCTTTGTCGATCTGTTTCTCGAGCTGATCGATCTCTTCGTCGTCGGCGATCGCGTTCGCGCAAAGATCGTCGTCCCTCTGGAACAAACCTTTCATCGCGCGGTCGAGGCTGCGCTCGGTCAGGCCCGCCATCATCAGCACGTTGTTGCGCAGCGAAGCGAGCGCCTCGTCGAACGTTCCGAGAATATGTTTTGGCGCAATCACGTCGATCTTTCCGATGCCGATCTAATCAGCCGAACCGGCCCGTAATATAATCTTCCGTCTGTCGCTCGCTCGGATTTGTGAAAATCTTTGTCGTCGACGCAAACTCGATCAGGCGCCCGAGGTAAAGAAAGGCGGTGTAGTCGGAGCACCGTCCCGCCTGCTGCATGTTGTGCGTGACGATGACGACGGTGTAATTGGAACTAAGTTCGTGGATGAGCTCCTCGATTTTCGCGGTTGCAATCGGGTCGAGCGCCGAAGCGGGTTCATCCATCAGAAGAACTTCAGGCTCAACCGCGACGGCGCGGGCAATGCAAAGCCGCTGCTGTTGACCACCGGACAAGCTGATGCCGGGTTTGTGCAGATCGTCTTTCACTTCGTCCCACAGCGCCGCCATCCGGAGCGATTGCTCGAGCCGTTCGCGGAGGAAGGCGCGATCGCGCACGCCGTTCAGTTTTAAACCGACGAGAACATTCTCCGCAATCGACATGGTTGGAAATGGATTCGATTTTTGAAAAACCATTCCGATGCGCCGGCGGATGACGACGGGATCGACCTCAGGCGCATAGATGTCTTTGCCGGCAAAAAGCACTTTGCCCTCGATCCGTGTGTTCGGAACGAGCTCGTGCATCCGATTGAGCGAGCGCAGAAGAGTGGACTTGCCGCAACCGCTCGGACCGATAATTGCTGTGATCATTTTGGACGGAATGGTGAGAGTGACGTCCTCGATCGCTTTCTTCTCTCCATAAAAGATCGACAATCGTTCCACCGCAAAGGCATGCGGTCGCTCGGGCGCGACATCGGCGGACCCGGAATCGGAAGTCACCTGTTGCTGCGGAAGTGACACGGGTGTGATCATCGGCGGATCAATTATTGCGGCGCTTTCCATCAGAGAACTCGGGCAACTCGTTCGCGGGTAAGAAAGCGAACCAGAATATTAACAAAGAAGATCATTACCACCAGCACAAGCGCGCCGGCCCAGGCCTGCCGATGCCAATCATCATATGGCGAAATGGCGTAGCTGAAAATCTGCAACGGCAGAGCCGCGATCGGCTCGCTCAGGTCGTGGTTCCAAAACCGGTTCCCAAACGCGGTGAAAAGCAGCGGCGCAGTTTCTCCGGCGACGCGTGCCAGCGCGAGGAGAATGGCCGTGACGATACCTTTCAACGCTGTCTTCATCACGATATGGACGATTGTTTTCCAGCGGCTAATGCCGAGAGCAAGCGATGCTTCGCGATAACCAGCCGGCACGAGCAAGAGGACTTCCTCGGTCGTGCGCATGATCAGTGGAATCATGATGAAGCCGAGCGCAAGCCCGCCCGCGTAAGCGGAAAAACTTTTGAAGCGCAAAACAACCAAACCGTAAACCACCACGCCCCAGATGATCGATGGAACGCCGTTGAGCACATCGGCGACGAAGCGAAGCAACCAATTTCCACGCACTGTTCCGTACTCGGCCAGATAAACGCCGCCCAACACGCCGACTGGAACGCCAACCAGCGCGGCTAGCCCAAGCAACTCCAATGAACCGACGATTGCGTTCACCATCCCGCCGCCGGCCACGCCGACCGGTTTTGGTAATTCCGTGAAGAACGACCAGTTCACCGCGCTGGCCCCGCTGCGGAGCAGATGCAAAAATACGAGGGCAAGTGGCGCGATTACCAGCAATGCACACACAAACGACGCGGCTGAAGCGAGCGCGCTCTTCGTTTTTCGCCAAAGATGATTGTTCTTCATTGAACAGCGCCACTTTTTATTGTCGATCCCAACGTTTTCAAAAGCAGTTGCGCGAGGAGATTCGCCAGGATCGTGATTCCGAAAAGAACCAGGCCGATTTCGAACAACGCTTGCAGGTAAAGGTCAGTCGTCGCTTCGGTAAACTCATTTGCGATCACGCTCGCGAGGGTGTAACCCGGCGCAAACAGTGAAGCGCGGATTTGCGGCGTGTTCCCGATCACCATCGTCACTGCCATGGTTTCACCCAAGGCGCGACCGAGTCCGAGAATGACCGCGCCGAAAAGCCCTTTCTTTGCGTAACTGAGCACCGCAATGCGCGTGACTTCCCATCGCGTTGCGCCCAGCGCGTATGCTGCTTCGCGCTGCAGGTTGGGAACAGAGCGCAGGATCTCGCGCGAAACCGAAGTGATGATCGGCAGAATCATCACCGCGATAATGATACCGCCCGCCAGCATGCTGACCCCGTAGATCGGTTCGCGGAAAAACGGCGTCCAACCAAAGATTTTTTTCAAGAACGGGAATGGATGATCACGCAGCCACGGAATCATCACAAAAATTCCCCACAAACCGAGGATCACGCTTGGGATTGCCGCCAACATTTCAATCAGCGAGATAATCGGTTGCCGGATCCAAGGTGGCGCGAGCTCGGTTAAATAAACCGCGGTCGCGATGCTGAGCGGCACGGCGATGATCAGCGCGATGAGCGAAGAAACAGCCGTGCCGTAAATGAACGGGAGCGCGCCGAACTGTTCCGCGACCGGGTCCCATGTCGATGTTGCAAGAAAGTGAAAACCGAACCGGCGGATGGCGAGGGACGAGCCGCGGGCCAATTGCCATCCGACCAAGAAGACGAGCGCGACAACCGCGAGCGCCATCGCGAGTGTGAGCCACTTGAACACCTTGTCGCCGAAGCTGGACGGCGGCGCCATGCGATCGATTGTCGATCTTACGGCGGGCCTTTCGGGAGCAACGGCAATTGGCATGTAGCGCTCGTCTTAGATTTTGATTTCGTCCACGCGCTTCAACACGCGCTCGCGCAACTCAGCCGGCAGCGGCGCGTAATCGAGGTTCTTAACCATGTCTTCGCCTTTGGTCAGCGCCCATTTGAGAAACTCGACCAGCTTCTTGCCTTTGGCCGCGTCTTTTTGTTGCTCGTAAACGAGAAGCCACGTTGCGCCGGCAATTGGATATGAATCATTCCCCGGCGCGTTCGTGATCGAAAAGCGAAAGTCCTCCGGAATTTGCGCCGTCGCTACTGCCGCAGTGATCGATTCGACCGACGGCTTCACGAACTTGCCGGCCGAATTTTTCACCTCCGCATACGCCATTTTGTTTTGAAGCGCGTAAATTAATTCCACATAACCCACTGCGCCCGGCGTTTGCTTCACCTGGCCGGCGACGCCTTCGTTTCCCTTGCCGCCGAGGCCGGTCGGCCAATTCACCGATGTGTTCGTGCCGACTTTCTGTTTCCATTCCGGGCTCACCTTACTCAGATAGTCGGTCCAAATATAAGTGGTGCCGCTTCCGTCCGAGCGATGGACAACCACGATTTCCTGGTCCGGCAAATTTACTCCTGCATTCAGCGCGGCGATCTTCGGGTTGTTCCACTTCTTGATCTGGCCGAGGAAAATTCCCCCGATGGTGTCTGCGTCAAACTTTAGTGCGGGACTTCCGGACAAATTGTATGTGACCACATCGGCGCCGGCCACAGTCGGGATGTGCAAAATTTTGGCGGGCGCCTTTGCCAGATTCTCGTCACTCATCGGCCCATCCGACGCGCCAAAATCGACAGTCTGCGCGGTAATCTGTTTTTGTCCTCCGCCCGAACCGATCGATTGATAATTGAACCGAACCGACGGATCCACCTTCGCGTATTCGTCGAACCATTTCGAGTAAATCGGATAGGGAAACGTCGCGCCCGCGCCATTGATCGTCATCTGCGCAGATGCCGTCGCGCTCAGCCCGAACGCGAGTGAAAGCCCAAGAATCTTACTGCTGAGCCTAAGAAGTTTCGTCATGCGACGAAGCTGCCGCAATCAGGTTCCGCCGGTCAAAATGTTTACTGTTACGTTTGTGTGACAGCAGCGCGATCAGGGCACGCCGTCCATCGGCAGCATGACGCGAACGATGGTTCCGCGTCCCAGCTCGCTTTCGGCTTCGACGCGGCCGCCATGGAGTTGCGTGATGTGTTTCACGATCGCGAGCCCAAGACCTGTTCCACCCAGCTCCCGACTGCGCGCTTTGTCCACTCGATAAAATCTTTCAAAAATGCGCGGCAAATCCTCTCTTCCGATGCCGATACCATTATCGGTCACGCTCAGCACCATTTGATCCTCGCGCCGCCCGGCTTGTAGACGAATCTCACCGTTCTGGCGCGAATATTTCACTGCGTTATCGAGCAAGTTATCGAGAACTTCCCGCAGGCGCGCTTCGTCTCCGCGAATCAGTGGCTCCGGTTGCGCAAGATCGACAATCACTTTCAGTTGCTTATTCGCGAATTTCTTTTCCCAATCGCGAAGGAGATCAGCAAACAGCTTGGCCAAATCGTCGTCGCTCATTTGCAACTTCGAATTGCCTGACTCCAATTGCGCGAGCACGAGCAAATCGTCGACCAGCAGGCCGAGACGTTTTGAATGCCGTTCCATCACCTCGAGGATGCACCTGCGTTCCTCACCGGAACTTTGCGGATCGTCGATCAAAGTCTCGATGTAACCGCGCAAGATCGACAATGGCGTGCGCAGCTCGTGAGAAACGTTGGCCACGAAATCGCTGCGCATTTGATCGGTGCGCTTCAACTCCGTGATGTCGTGAAACAAGACAACCGCGCCGGTCGTTCTGCCGACGTCGTCTTTCATCGGCACGGCGCTGACTTGCATCCAACGCTCCCACTGGTTTTGTGGATCGAGCAGATTCAGTTCGGTTTGTTTCTGTTCTCCTGCGCCTAACGTCGCCACGATCAATTTGTCGAGCTGGGAATTGCGAACAGCATCGAGAAGCGGCGCGCCTGGGGAAATCTCGCGCGGCGCGAAAAGTTGCCGGAACGTTTCATTGACCAGCGTGACTCGCCGGCTGGAATCGACCACGAGCAAACCATCCTGCATCGCGGAAAGAACGGTTTGTGTTCCAGAGGTCGCTTCCGAAATCTGCCGATCGAGATGCCGCTGGCGCGTGAAAATATTTTCCAAGGCTAGACCGACGCGGCGCGATTGCGCTGCTCCATCGACAAGGAACGTGCGCGGGCGATCGCCAGCCGCGATTTGCTGGACGAGTTGCTCGATTTGCCGCCACGGCGCGATCCATTTTCGCCACGCGATGTAAGCAAGTGCGATTGTCGATCCAACGATCGCGCAGAAAAGAGACCAAAACATCCGCAGTTAATTTTCGCGCAAGCGATAGCCGAACCCGCGAACGGTTTCGATCACATCGCCCGCTTTCCCAAGTTTCTCGCGCAGGCGGCGCACATGCGTATCAACGGTGCGCGTGTCGATGATGCTTTCGTAGCCCCAGACGTCGTTCAGCAAACGATCCCGTTCCTGGACGCGACCGCGCCGCTGCATGAGCGTACGCAAAAGTTTGAATTCAATGCTCGTGAGACTGACACGTTTGTCGCCGACCGAAACCTCGTGCCGGCCGGGATCAATCGTAATTGGGCCGGCGGTGAGACGTTCGTCTGCTGGCGTCGCTTCACCGCGACGGAAGATCGCACGGATGCGCAGAATAACCTCGCGCGGGCTGAACGGCTTGGTCACGTAATCATCGGCGCCGAATTCCAAGCCCACGATCCGATCGATTTCCTCCGCTTTGGCCGTTAACATCAATATCGGAATTTGCCGCGAGGCGGCATCGCTTTTGAGAATCCGGCACACTTCCAGGCCCGCCATCTTCGGCAACATCAGATCGAGAATGATGAAGTCGGGCTTTTCTTTGCGGGCCTTGTTTAAGCCGGCAACGCCGTCGCTGGCCGTGGAAACGACAAAGCCGCCGGTTTTGCGCAGGCTTAGCGCGAGAAGATCGACGACGTCCTTCTCGTCCTCGACGATAAGAATGGTTTTGCTCGACGCCGCGTCCATCCGCAGCAGATCTTTCGGATTACCTACTTCGACTCGCCCGCGACGCTTGGTTTGGCGCCGGCTTGCTCGTTCAGAGCCTGGGTGAATTCCTGCAAACTGGAAACAATCTGCGGGGCTTTGCTTAGCACGGTGGTGGCCAATTTTTCCGCGTAATCCGGGCGGCGTTGCGACATTTCGGAAAGCGCCATCATTACGGCAAGCGCGTTATTGATCGAGTGCTTGATCTCGCTGAATTTTTTTTGCAACTGAACGATCTCGTCCTGCGAGATACTGCGGTCGGTTTCACTCATAATCGGGGATTTTTGCTGGAGAAAACGGGCGGCTATGCTTGACTTAAAGGTTCGACATTTGTCGTCAAGATGCCTGCGGAAGCTATCAAGATCAGTGGTGCGCGCCAGCACAATTTAAAGAATCTCCACGTGGAAATTCCGCGTGAGAAACTCGTCGTGATAACCGGCTTGAGCGGGTCGGGGAAATCGTCTCTTGCCTTCGACACGCTCTATGCCGAAGGACAGCGCCGCTACGTGGAAAGCCTTTCGGCTTATGCCCGCCAGTTTCTCGATCAGATGGAAAAGCCGGACGTCGATTTTATCGAAGGCCTCTCCCCGGCCATTGCGATCGAGCAACGCAGCGCCGGTGCGAATCCAAGATCGACAATCGCGACCACGACCGAAATTTACGATTACCTGCGCGTGCTTTTCTCTGCCGTCGGCCAGCCGCACGAACCGGCCACTGGACGCCCGCTCCATCGACAAACTCCTCAACAAATCGTCGATCAAATTCTCTCTTACGAACCGCAATCAAAAATCGCCGTCCTCGCCCCGCTGGTCCAAAATCAAAGTGGAGAGTTCCGCGATGTAGTCGAAAAATTGAAGCGCGAAGGATTCGTCCGTGTTCGCGTGGACGGGAAAGTCATCGAGCTCGGCCGCCCCGAGCCGATTCGCCTGAAAAGGAGTGAGCGCCACACGATCGAAGCGGTAGTCGATCGACTGGTCGTCCACGATGGAATTCGCGCCCGTTTGACCGATTCGATCGAAACTGCGCTGAAGTGGGGCGGAAACAAATTGGCGATCTTGCGTTCGGGTAGGGACGCCTCGCCGGAGCGTCGGACGAATTTGTCCGGCGAGTCGAAAAGCGACGAGCGGCCCGGAGATGCGTTTCTATCTGATTGGGAAGAGCTGCGCTACTCGACCGATTACGGAGACGCGGAGACCGGTTTCACTTTGGGAGAGCTCACACCGAAGCACTTTTCATTTAACAGTCATCTCGGCGCATGCCCGGCGTGTCACGGTCTTGGCACGCAACTGGTTTGCGATCCGGAATTGATGGTTTCCGATCCGGAAAAAACGCTGGCCGAAGGCGCAATCACGCCGTGGCGCCGCGGTACGAAGCGAATGCAGGCGTATTATCGCCATTTGCAAGCTGCCCTCGTGAAACATTTCCGGATCGACGAAGACGCGCCCTTTGCGGAATTGCCTGATGAGTTCAAAAAGGCGCTTTACTTCGGCACTGGTGATGAACCGATTGAAATGAGTTTTTCGAGCAATGGTCGAGCTGAGAAGAAGGCGCGTCCGTTTGAGGGACTCGTGCCGCAGATGCAGCGGCTTTACCAAGAAACGGAAAGCGAATTCACGCGCAACCGGATCCGCGCATTCATGACGCGCGTCCTGTGCAAGGTCTGTGGCGGAGCGCGACTCAAGCCCGAAGTCCTGGCCGTCACTATTAAAAATCGCGAGGGGTGCGAGTCGAACATTCATCAATTCAGCGAAATGACGATCGAGGCTGCCGCCACCTATATGTCGATCTTGCAATTAACGGAGCAGCAACGCGTGATCGCCGCCGATGTGGTGCGCGAAATTCAAACGCGGCTGCAATTTCTTGTCGAAGTCGGCCTCGGTTATCTGACGCTCGATCGCGAGAGCGGCACGTTGAGTGGCGGGGAGGCGCAGCGCATTCGGCTGGCGTCGCAAATAGGTTCCGGGCTAGCCGGGGTTCTTTATGTGCTGGACGAGCCGAGCATAGGGCTGCATCAACGGGACAATGCGCGGTTGCTCGGGACGCTGCGACGGCTGCG
>QHRC01000209.1 GCA_003219995.1 Verrucomicrobiota bacterium | reverse complement strand
GCAGCGATTGCCCCGAATTCATGAATCAACTTGTCGACCCGATCGCCACCGGAAAATACGATTTCGTGATTGGCTCACGCACGCGCGGCCAACGCGAGCGTGGCAGCATGAACGCGCAGCAAATCTTCGCTGGACGCTTCGCCGGTTGGTTACTGTCGCTCTTGTACGGCATCCGTTACACCGACATGTCCCCCTTTCGCGCCATTCGTCGTGACGCGCTTGAGCGACTCGGCATGCGCGAAAAAACCTACGGCTGGAATCTCGAAATGCAGATGCGCGCGGCACGTGCCGGCCTCCGCGTTCTCGAAATTCCGGTGAACCATTGTCGTCGCACCGGCGGCGTTTCAAAAGTCTCCGGCACATTGCCGGGAACTTTTGTCGCGGGTGCACGAATTCTCGCCACATTTCTTCGAGTCATGCTCGAGGGGAACTAGGTGGATCGGCCGCTCCGCCGGGCGATGCTAACTAAATGCAGCTCGCCGCGTGAACGTGACATCGAGCAAGGGACTGCTCGATCCACCCCGCAATTTGATTCCTTTTTGCGCAAGTATTTGTAAGATCGACAATCGATGTGTCGATCGAAAGCGATCTTCGCCGGCTTGCTCGCCGGCCTTGTCGCCGGCATCGCCATGACGGTGGCGATGTTGTTGCTCGCCTCTTTTGGCGTCGCGACACCGCTCGCCATCATAGGTGACCGGCTTTCGGTCTTTATTTCGCCAGGACCGTTCTTATCGATCATGGGCCGCGTCGGCGGATACAATCATCTCAAGCAGCTCGGCGTTGGATCGACAATGGCCGGACAATTGCTCGTCGGCGCTCTTGGCGGAGCGATTTTTGGTCTGTCGATGCGACGCAATCCTGCCCGCCGCGCCGCTTTTGTCACGATCAGCATCTTTGTTTTGCTGCCGCTAATCGCCGCCGCGATTGTCCTCTGGCCGGTGCTGGGAACAAGTTATCTTGGATTGCCGATCGATGTCGCGCGCTTAGTCACGCTGATCGGCTTTGCCCTGGCTGTTTTTGTTTTTGAGCGAACGCTCGTTGCCGGATTTCATTTTCTCGCTCGGCCAAAACCGAAAAGTGAAGATCGCGAATTCAGTCCGGCGATTGGAAGACGCGCGCTCATTTTGAGCGGGCTCGGCGTGCTCGTCGCCGCCGGCGGCGTCGGTCTGATCCGGAAACTTTATCGTGCGGCCACGTTTAGCTACGACGGCACGCAATACAAAGGTCGCGTGGTTCAGGCAATCACACCTAACGACCTCTTTTACTGCGTGACCAAGAACGTGGTCGATCCGCGAGTGAATCTCGATCTTTGGCACTTGGAAGTGAACGGACTCGTGCAGAACCCAGCCACGTATCGATTTCAAGATTTGAAAGGATTCACCGCGGTCGAGCAGGAGACGACCCTCATGTGCATTAGCAACGGGCTCGATGCCGGATTGATGAGCAACGCGGTTTGGAAGGGGCTGGCCATGCGCGATCTGCTCGACCCGGCGGCGCCGCTTTCGAATGCGGCGCGCGTGCGTCTCCACGGCGTCGATAATTACACCGATACATTTCCGCTCGAGAAGGCGTTGGATCCGACCACCCTGGTCGCCTACGAAATGAACGGCGTGCCCTTGCCCCATCGGCATGGTTATCCGGTGCGTGTCATCGTTCCCGGATATTTCGGAGAAAAGCACGTGAAATGGCTCACCCGCATCGAAGTTACCGATGCGAAGGCCAAAGGATTTTACGAAACGCAAGGTTGGGGCCCGGATTTCATCGTCCCGACGCGCTCGCGCATTGATCTGCCTGACCACGAAGCGCAATTTTCACTTAGCAAAC
>QHRC01000083.1:29799-30186 GCA_003219995.1 Verrucomicrobiota bacterium | reverse complement strand
TTGCTCGCTGAAATTCTCGATCGGCTTGCTGGATTTCTGGAAGCCAGCGCGCGCCTGCGGAAAAAAGTGAAATCGGCAATGACGTATCCAGTCATTGTGCTCTGTATCGCCTTTTGCATTACGACCTTCCTGCTTGTTCGTGTGGTCCCGATCTTCGGCGAGATTTTCAAGGATTTCGGCGCAAAGCTGCCTGCTCCCACCCAGTTTCTCATCGATCTGAGCAATTTCATTCGCGGGGAATGGTATTTTCTCCTCCTAGGTATCGGCGGCGCTATTTTCGGAACCCGCGCATTTTTGCGCTCCAAACGTGGCAAGCAATGGAGCGACCGGTGGAAACTGAAACTCCCAATCGCGGGCCCTCTTTCGCACAAGATTGCCATGTCGAGA
>QHRC01000083.1:24908-29732 GCA_003219995.1 Verrucomicrobiota bacterium | reverse complement strand
TCGTTGAGACAAGCATCAAATCGGTGAGCGAGGACGTGGAAAAGGGAGACAATCTTTCGGTCGCGCTTTCCAAGAGACCGATTTTCCCCCCGATGCTGCTGCGAATGGTGGCCGCCGGCGAAGCAACCGGCAAGATCGATACCATGCTCGAGAAAATGGCCGACTTTTGGGACGAAGAAATCGAAGCCATGATCGACGCGTTGACCTCGTTGATCGAACCGTTGCTCATCGTCTTTCTCGGCCTTGTCGTGGGCGGAATCGTCATTTCTATGTTCTTGCCGATTTTCAAACTCAACGAAGTCGTTTCGCAGACCAAATCGAGCTAGGGAGAAGCTTGTAGACGGGAAGGGGCGGGTCGCAAGATCCGCCCTTTTCTGGTTCAAACGCTCCCGGCGCTGGGCGTCAATGAAGCCTGCACGAATATCATTCGCCCGCTCGGATCCTGTAGGGCAAGCAGTTTGCTTCCCCGGCTAAATCGGTCGGGGCGCTGACAGCGTCCCCTACAGGTCAAAGATGGACAATCGAGCGAGTGGCGCTTAGCTCTCCGGATTCACCGGGAAGTGTTTGTTCTTTAATTTTTCTGGAACCCGTTTCGTTTGCTCCATCTCGATCTTTTCGGCGGCGGTGTTGAGGGCGTCATAGGCATCGCGACTCTTTTTCGCGCGGCACATGTAGGCAGTGGCGTGAGCGAGGGGAATACGCGCTTCAGGCAGGCCGACGAACTCGACCGCTTGTTGGGTGGCGATTGCGAGGGATAATGCTCCCGGGTCGGCCAAGCCAACATCTTCGCTGGCAAAGATAACGATGCGCCTCGCGATAAAACGAAAATCCTCCCCGGCGTTGAGCATTTTGGCCAGCCAATACATTGCGCCTTTTTCATCAGAAGCGCGCATGCTCTTGATGAACGCGCTGATTGTGTCGTAGTGAGCGTCGCCGGCGCGATCGTAGACGACCGCTTTCTGTTGAATGCTTTCCTCGGCGACCGCCAGCGTGAACTGAATGTTTCCTCGTGGATCAGGCGGCGTGGTGAGCACGCCAATTTCAAGGGCGTTCAAACACTTGCGCGCATCGCCGTCGCTCAATTTCGCGAGATGCCGGCGAGCCTCATTGTCGATCTTGACCGTGTAATTTCCTAAACCGCGTTCTTCGTCGGCCAGCGCGCGATCGATCAGTTCTTCCAATTGCTCCACGCGCAGCGGTTCGAGTTGAAAGACTTGCGAACGAGAGACGAGTGGACTGTTGACGTAGAAAAACGGATTGTAAGTCGTCGCTCCAATCAGCCGCAGGTTTCCACTTTCGACATCGGGCAGGAGAATGTCCTGCTGCGCTTTGTTGAAATGATGGATTTCGTCGATAAACAAAATCGTTTTCTGTCCGGAAGTGCGAAGACGATTGGTTGCCGCGGCGATCACACGCCGCATTTCCGCGACATTGCTTTCCACGCCGCTCAAGCGCACGAACCTGGCGTGCGTCATGTCGGCGATGATATGCGCAAGGGTTGTCTTGCCGGTCCCCGGCGGCCCGGAGAAAATCACGGAGGGCAAACGGTCGGCTTCGATCGCGCGGCGCAGAAGCTTGCCCGGCGCGAGAATATGTTCCTGGCCGACAAATTCCTCGAGCGACCGCGGCCGCATGCGGGTGGCGAGCGGCGCAGCGCTGGTCGCGCTGGCAAGATCGACATCTTCCTTTTCGCTAAAGAGATCGTGCACGGCAAAAAATACGGCGGTGCAGGCGCTTCTGCATCTCAATTTCAGAGCATGCGCTAAAACACGTCGCAAATAACCGGAAACCTCGTCCGGCAAATCCCGTAGAAGCTCACCGGAGGCTTCTCCACGATGCAAAACCTGACGATAAATGGCCAAAGCGCCGCCGCGTGAATTTCCGATAACAGCGCGCCAGCCATTCGTGGGTTTGGCGTTGAGCGCAATGCTCGGAATTGTTCTGACGGATCTCTTTCCCGTTTCGCCGCGCGCCTCGCTGGCGATCGGAACGATTTTTTTTGTCGCTGGTTTGGCGGCATTGCGCTGGCCCAGCTTAAGATCGACATATGCGCTCGTCGCCTGCGGATTCTTTCTTCTGCATGGCTTGCGGGTCGGAGACACGGCAGGTCTGCGGCTCGCCGGAGAGTTGGGCGAGCGGGCCCGGTTTGTCGAAGTAACTGGATTTGTCGCTAGCGAGCCGAAAATCGCGCCCAACGGATTCGCCACATTTTTGCTGAAGCTCAAGTCGATTGAATTCGAACATAAAAACCAGGCAACGAGCGCGACATGGCTTGTCCGCTGGCGCGGTCAACCGCAATTTGGCGATGAATTCAAATTCTTTGGAACTGCGGAACCGATCTCGCCGCCCCGAAACCCGGGCGAATTCAATATGCGCTCCTATCTCGCGCGCCGCGATGTTCTTCGAAGTTTGTTTGTTCGCTATCCGGAGGAAGCCGTGCTCATTCGACATCGCGGCGGGAATCCGGTTTTGCGCGCGGCGCAAAAATCACGCGCGTGGATGCAATCTGCGCTTTGTCGCGGGTTGGATGACTCGCCGGAGGTGCAGAATTTCATCAGCGGAATTGTGCTCGGCCTCAGGCATCAAACCCCGGAAGACATCGAGGAGCCGTTTCAACAAACCGGCACGCTTCATCTCTTCGCGGTGGCTGGACTCCATGTCGGGATAGTGGCGCGACTTTTGTGGATATTGGCGATCGTAGCGCAACTGTCGCGTAAGTGGGCGACCGCGCTCATCATTCCGCTCCTTCTATTTTATGCGGCAGCAACCGGGCTACACGTTTCGAGCGTTCGAGCCGCGGGCATGACCTCGATTCTGCTGGGCGGCTATTTCTTTCAACGAAAAGCTTTCGTCTTTAACAGTCTGGCAGCAGCAGCATTTTTTCTTCTCTGTTGGAACACAAACGAGTTTTTCTCCACCGGGTTCCAGCTTTCGTTTGCCGTGGTCGGCGGAATCATTTTACTGGCTGACCCGCTTTTTCGAGCGGTCCGACGATTCGCCGCCGCCGATCCTTTTCTCCCGCGGAGCCTGCTCAGCCGCCGGCGACGTGCAGTCGCCATAGGTTGGGAGTGGATTTGCCGCGGCGGATCGGTCTCACTCGCGGCCTGGCTTGGTTCGCTGCCGCTTATCCTGTGGTATTTTCATCTGGTTGCGCCAATTTCGTTGTTGGCAAATCTCGTTGTTGTTCCAATTGCTTTCTTCATTCTGGCAATCGCGCTGCTGTCGATTTTAACTGCGCCATTGCTCCCGTGGTTGTCGATTATTTTCAACAATGCGAACTGGGCGCTAGCGCGGCTTGTTCTCGCGCTCGTGCATTGGTTTGCGCAACTTTCTGCCGGACATTATTACGTTGAGCATCCGCATTGGGCGGACAAAACGCGGGCCCAAATTGCGGTCCTTGATACTGGCGCCGGCGCGGCGGTGCATCTGCGGACGAGCGGCGCGGATTGGCTGTTTGATTGCGGCAGCGAACGAGATTACGGACGAGTGCTTCGCCCGTATCTGCATGCGACGGGTGTGAATCGCATTCATGGATTGGTCCTCAGCCATGGCGATTCGCTTCACATTGGCGGCGCGGGATTGCTGCTCGAGGATTTCTTGCCTCGCGTTTTGATCGACAATCCCGCAGCCGACCGCTCGGTTGTCCATCGTCGACTTCATCAAATTTTTGCGCGCCGTCAGATCAAGCCGATCAATTTGAATTCCGGCGCATGTTTCGATCTCGGCCCCGAAGTAACGGCGAAGATTCTCTTTCCACCCCGAGAAATTGCAGCCCCGACCGCTGATGACGAGGCTCTCATCGTCCAATTATCGGTCTCTTTCGCAGTCAGAATTTTGTTCATGTCGGACAGCGGTTATGAAACCGAAAACGCACTTCGCGCCTCGGGTATCGATTTGCACAGCGAAATTTTGATCAAGGGACAGCATCACTCCGGCAAATCTGGTTCCGACACTTTTCTTGACGCGGTGCGGCCGCGATTGATTATTGCCACGTCGCGTGATTTTCCAGAGTACGAACGCGTGACCGATGAATGGGCAGCGAGCGTGCGCGCTCGTGGCATCAAACTTTTTCGCCAGGACGAAACGGGCGCGGTAGAATTGCACTTCGGTGCTCGCGAATGGAAAGCGCGCGCTTACATCACCGGCGAAACTTTCCGCAGCCCAAGCCGATAAATCCGGGCGCCACTGCTCGCGAATTTTTTCTCGAAAGCAGATGCAGGAAAATCGTTCTCGCCGTTGGGTGGCATGAAAGCAAAGAGATTCGATTCCCCAGCCAGTCGCAAGATGCGCGTGAAATAATCAAGGTGATCGGTTGCGATCCGCAAAATTCCGTTCTCTTCCAGCGCCGCCCAGATCGTTCTCAAGAAATCCGTTGTCACCATCCGGCGCCGATGATGCCTTCGTTTTGGCCAGGGGTCGGGAAAGAGGAGATGGAAAGTTTCTACCGATCGTTCTGGCAACAAAGACCTGACGGCATACGCCGTTTCGAAATGCAGCACACGCATATTGTCGATCCTGGCCGCTTTGCGACAGGCTTTTTCGACCCGACCGGCAAGGCGCTCGATGCCAAGAAAGTTTTTCTCCGGCATCTGCGCGGCCAGCGTAAAAAGGAAGGCACCGTCACCGCAGCCTAGATCGACTTGGAGCGGCGCCTCGCGGCCGAAGATTTTCAGTGGATCGAGACGGGCGGTACACGACTCCGGGATCAATTCGACCACGGAGACAGAATCGCGTCTGACGCGGGCTGATTCAACTCCGCGCGCAGACGCGTCAATGGGGAAAGCTAAACCGTGGCCGTGTCGCCACCGGAAGCACCGAAGCCGA
>QHRC01000083.1:9017-24856 GCA_003219995.1 Verrucomicrobiota bacterium | reverse complement strand
AAGGATTGGTTGATCGCCATAATAGAAACCGAGAGCAGCGACCAGCGCATAAACGATCCCGAAGATTTTGAAGAACGTGCGCGAAGGGCCGGGCCCGGACATGCCGCAGAGGAGAAAGACAGCTCCGGAAGCGAGATGGACGATATTGTGCGCGAAGTTGACGTGGAAGATGCCGAGCAGCATCTCATTGCTCGTAGCGGCCGGAACGAAGCCGAGAATGCCGACAAGTAAGAAGACTAAACCGAAGAGAATAGCAGCTGTTTTTACCATCGTTACCTCCTATTGGGTTAAGAGACCACACTTATGGCAGTCGCGGCCTCACTGGCAAGCTCAAAACCGCGAAACAAAAAAGACACTTGGCTGTCTAAGATCGACAACCATGAAAAGATATTTTGCTCTTCTTCTCATTACGTTTGCATTGATTGCCGATCTTACCGGCGCGCCGGAGTCGGCTGGCGCGAAGACAAAGACGGCAGTCTTTGCCGGCGGTTGTTTTTGGTGCATCCAGCCCGCTTTTGACAAGGCCACGGGCGTGATCAAGACCGTTGTCGGCTATTGTGGAGGGACCGAACCAAATCCAACCTACGAATTAGTCGGTTCGGAGAAGACTAAGTATCGCGAGTCGATTGAGATCGCTTACGATCCAGCCAAAATTTCCTTCGATCAACTGCTCGATATTTACTGGCGACAAATCGATCCGACCCAGGCGGACGGCCAGTTTACCGATATTGGGCCGAGCTATCGGGCCGCGATTTTTTACGGCGACAATGAGGAAAAAAAAATCGCCGAAGCCTCGAAAGAAAAACTGGCGCAATCAGGAAAGTTCGATAAACCGATTGCGACTGAGATTCTGCCGCTCATGAAATTTTATCCGGCCGAAGCCTATCACCAGAAATACTACCAGCAGAACGCAGAGCGTTTTGAAGAATTCGAGCAAGGCTCCGGACGCGTTTCGTTTCAGGCGAAGACGTGGAGCAAATCGCCGTGAGTAAGCGGGTGTTTCGGGCGCGAAGTTTTGCCACCGGCCGCCTCGATTCCAAGGGTGCGCGCGCCTTTAGATCGATCGCAGTTAGAATTTGTAGACGTCAGCGTGTTGCGGTTCGACAAATTCCGCCTGGTTTACCGAAAGCGGCTGATCGAGAACTTTGCCGAGCTGCTGTGCGAGAACGATGGCAATGGATCGAGCGTCGCGCGTGTAAACGGGAATCGGAAACGAGCCGGCGTTGCGATCGTAGCCATAGATCGCTCCATCGGTTTCCCATATACAATAGGCATGGCCGGCTGGATGCCCGTTGTAGCGGACGAGAAGAATTTTCGCCGAAAAATCCGTATCCAGACTGTGCTGTGTTTTGACCAAGGCCAAATAATTACAAGCGGAAATAACGCAGCCATTTAGCACGACGAGATCGTTTTCTTGTGGAGTGAGAAGAACTGGTTGCTGCGGTCGGGCGCTGAGGGTGAGGCAAGCAAGGAGGAGTGCGCAATGGTAGACGATCTTGGTCAGGAGGCGAGGATTCATAAAAGCGAAAAGAGAGCGCTATCGTTATCAGAATTATGATGTTTATAGCATGTGAGAGATCGAGTTGGGAAGGCTTATTTTGTTTTTTCGCCAAACGTAGCCTTTTGGTGGAGGCGAGGGGAGTTGAACCCCTGTCCTCGTCGCTGTCCACGCAGCCATCTACATGCTTATCCGGCGTTGAGGTTTAGGGAGCCGACGTTGCACCGGCGCACTGCCGTCTCCCGAGCGTCCACGAAGTTCCTTCACCGCCCGGCGCGGCCACTCCGCCGAACGATTAGCCTGCTATCCACGTTTGGCGCCGTAGCAGGCGTCCAACTCCAAACGTCACGGTCAATTAAGCCGCGAGAGCGAGATCTTGGTGATCTGCGTTTATTTGTTTTGGTTCGGTTTTTTACGAGGCCAACGAACCATCCTCGACATGCCGCCTGCGCTTCCAACCACAAGTCGAAGCCAGTACGCCCCCATTCTGGAGGATAAATTATAATCGCGGCCGGGTTGATTTGCAAACCGGGCAGCGTCGCACTGGACGCGAGCGGACGTTCGTTTCACAATGCAGAATGCTTCGGCCACGCTGGAATTTCAGTAGCCGCTCTCGCGCCCTTTCGGGAGGGGACATGATCGTCCTCTCGGTCCCGAAAAGCGGACGCACTTGGCTGCGAACGTTTCTGTGCGCTTACTTTTGCAAGCGTGGCGGCCATGAGTTCACGCTCACACCGGACCGGTACGGCGATCGGACGATTCCACGCGTCATTTATTCACATGACTTATTTGAGCATAGGACGAAGGGGGACCTTTGGGACACAATCCGCGGTAAATACCTGGTTCCCGCGAAAGAGCTTCGCCGGACGACAATCGTGCTGCTCGCGCGCGATCCGCGCGATGTTTTTGTTTCGCTCTATTTGCAAATGACCAGGCGCGATCCCGGAATGCGAGCCGAATTTGGCCAGAGAACCATCAGCGAGATGCTACGCGACCAGCGGTTTGGGATCAGATCCATTGTTCAAACGATGAACGATTGGTTGGATGAATTTTCAGGCCACCGGAACTTTTCCCTCCTGCAATATGAATCGGTGCGCGCGGCCCCGGCCGAACAATTTCGCGCGTTGCTCGCTTTGCTCGACGAAACCGAGCCTGACATGTCGATCTTTCAGGATGCGCTCGATTTTTCCGAGTTTGGCAACATGCAAAAACTGGAGGCAGCTGGCGTCTTCGATTCCAAAATTCTCCAGGCCCGGGACATACGTGACCCTGAGTCATTCAAAGTGCGGCGCGGCAAGATTGGCGGCTACGAGGATTATCTTTTCGCCCAAGATCGACAATATGCGATTTATGCATTGCGGCGGCTAAATCCTGATTTTGGTTACGAGGCCAACGAACACGCAGCGGTTGCTTCTAATCGGCATTGATCGCCGAGAGGTCGGGCTGGTAATCTGCCGGAACGCCATCTGCTGCTCCAAGTTTTGCGAGCGCACGGCGTTCAATGGGATCAAAGCGAGAAGAAGGCGACGTGGAGCAGATTCTGCCGGAATGGGCAGAGACGCTCAATCGCGCCATCCTGGAATCCGCGCTCGATTGCATCATTACCATCGACGGCAGCGGTCGCGTCCGCGAATTCAATCCCGCGGCCGAACGCGTGTTCGGTTTTAGCCGTGCGGAAGCAGTTGGCACAGAACTGGCCGAGCTGATCGTCCCTGCCCGCATGCGCGCGCAACATCGACTAGGACTTGCTCGTTATTTGCAGACCGGGGAAGGACCCTTGCTCGGAAAACGAATCGAGATCGAAGCGCTGCGGCGCGATGGCTCCGAAATCCTAGTCGAGCTCGCCATCACTCCATTTAAAATCAACGGCGCCCACTTTTTCACGGCCTACCTGCGTGACATCACCGAGCGCAAACGGGGCGAGACTGCCAGAAGCCGGCTAGCTGCGATTGTCGAAGCTTCTGCGGACGCGATCATTAGCACAGACCTCGAAGGCGAGATCACTAGTTGGAACGAGGGAGCAGAACAACTCTTTGGCTACAAGCACGACGAAGTGATCGGCAAATCGGTCACGATTTTGGTTCCACCGGAGCGCCGCGATGAAGAGCCCGGCATTCTCGAACGGATCCATCGAGGCGAGCGCATCCATCATTACGATGCCGTTCGCCGCCGTAAAGACGGAATGTTATTGAATGTTTCACTGACCGTTTCGCCCATCAAAGATGAGAATGGGCATGTCGTCGGGGCTTCAAAAATTGCGCGGGACATTACCGAGCGCGTCCGGATTGAGCGCCGGCGTCTGGCGCAATACGCTGTAGCGAGTCTCCTGGCCGAATCTTGGACGCTTGGCGAGGCGAGTTCAGCAATTCTCCAAACCATCGCGTCAATCGATAATTGGGTTTTGAGCGCGCTGTGGCTTTACGATTTTGAGGCTGGACTGTTGGGTTGTCGATCCATCTGGCATGGAGGGGCGGAAAACCTGGAAAAGTTCGCGGAGGTCTCGCGTTCCACTCAATTCAAAAAAGGCGAAGGTCTGCCCGGCCGAGTCTGGGAATCGGAGAAACCGACCTGGATTTACGACGTCACGGTCGATCCGAATTTTCCGAGAGCGCCCGGGGCGGTGGAGGCGGGATTGCGCGGCGGCTTTGCCTTTCCTCTTTTTGCGGGGCGTGCCATCAATGGCGTCATCGAGATGTTCAGTGAGCACGTGGTCGAACCCGACCCCGACTTGCTGCAACTGGTCGAAGCCTTCGGGAGTCTAATCGGGCTCTTTATCGAGCGGCGCCGGATCGAGCAGGAATTACAACGGGAGAAAGATAGGGCCGAGGCGGCAAATGCGGCCAAGGACCGGTTTCTCGCCACGCTCAGCCACGAGCTGCGCACTCCGCTCACGCCGGTGCTGATCTGGGCGGGCGGAACCGTAAATCAACCAGGTCTTAGCCCGGAGGTGGAGGAAGGACTGAAAATGGTTTGCCGCAATGTCGAACTGGAGGCGCGGCTCATCGACGATCTGCTCGATCTCACCCGCATCTCGCGCGGCAAATTACAGCTTCAACTTCGCTCCGCCGATGCGCACGAATTGCTTGGGGAGGCGTTGGAAATTGTCCGCAGCGAAATCGAAGATCGACATCTCAAACTTTCTCTGTTTCTCGACGCCGCGCGCCATGAGGTCCATGTGGATCCTCCGCGCCTGCAACAGGTTTTCTGGAACGTGTTTCGCAACGCCTGCAAATTCACGCCGGAAGGCGGCACGATTTCCGCACGTTCATATAACCCGAGGCCGAACTCGCTCGTCATCGAGATCAGTGACAGCGGCGTGGGCATCGCCCCGGAGTCGCTCGAGAAAATTTTCGATGCCTTCGAGCAGGTCGATTCGCGCCGGGAAGGGCTTGGCCTGGGTCTGGCCATTGGCAAAGCCACCATCGAGATGCACGGGGGCACGATTCGCGCAAGCAGCGAAGGACTCGGTAAAGGTGCCACATTTGTGATCGAGTTGCCTGTCTTGGCGGCCGCTGGTTAAACGAATCGGTCCTGCTTAGCGTTTTCCCGTCCCCCAGCGGCGATGGAGAAAACGTTCCCACGGGGAGAAGAGAATTTTGTCCGCGAGCAATCCGATGACAATGATCACCAGCATGATTCCGATAACCTGGTCCATCGCGTTGAGTTCGCGTCCGTAATGCAAGAGATGGCCGAGACCGAATCCGGTGAGAATGGTCACATAAATTTCCGCGGCCATGAGTGAGCGCCAAGCAAAAGCCCAGCCTTGTTTCATTCCGCTCACCAAATAGGGCAGCGATGCCGGCAAAATGACGCGCGTCCATTTATGGAACGGTCTCGAGCCCATCGTCCGCGCGGCCCGCGCATAGATGGGCGGAATCGTGCGCACGCCGGTATCGGTCGCGATCACCACCGACCAGACCGTTCCCATGATCACGACAAAAAGCATTGCACTCTCAGTTTGCCCGAACCAAAGCAGCGCGAGTGGGACCCAGCAGACGCTTGGCAATGTCTGCAATCCCAGGGCGAGCACGCCGATGGTGTCTTCGACAAAAGTCGATGAAGCGGTCAACAAACCGAGGGGCAATCCGATCGCCAGGCCTATGGCATAGCCGGACAACAACCGGCGCAGCGTTACGATCGAAGCGCTGAACAAAGTGCCGTCGCGCCCGGCGCTGAGCACATAATTCCAGACGCTGAGCGGAGAGGGCAGCAATACTGGCGACCAAATTTGTCCGCGCACAATCGCGCTCCAAATCGCGACCAGCGAAACGAAAAACAAAATCGCGAGCAAGCTACGTCTCATGCGTTGGTCACGGCGTCGTGCTCCGCGTGTCCTTTCAAAGCCGCGGTCAGCTTGGAGGCGTGTTGCGCGATTTGGATGCTATTAAAATCGCGCGGTCGCGGCAGCGTCACTTCAAAGACTTCACGAATGCGGCCGGGGGTCGGCGACATGATCATGACCCGATCGGCCAGGCAAGCTGCTTCCCGCACGTTGTGTGTGACGAAAATGATCGTTTTGCGGCGCTTCTCCCAAATGCGCTGGATATCGCCGTAAAGCTGCTCGCGCGTCATGGCATCGAGCGCGGCAAACGGCTCATCCATCAAGAGCACACGCGGGTTCGGTGCGAGTGCGCGCGCCAGCGCCACACGTTGTTTCATCCCGCCGGAAAGCTCGTGCACATTTGCTTCCATGAATTTTTCCAGGCCGACGAGATGGAGGAAGAATTTTGCGACCTCTCGCCGTTCGGAATTGCGCAGACCAGGCTTTAATTTCAAACCGAACATGACGTTGCCGAAGGCATTGAGCCAGGGAAACAGTGCCGACTCCTGAAACATGACAAGCCGATGACGGCCTGGGTTGAGCACCGGCTGATTGTCGGCCATCACCTGTCCTTTGTCCGGCTTTTCCAAACCGGCGATGATGTCGAGCAACGTCGATTTTCCGCAACCGCTCGGACCGACAATGACGATGAATTCGCCCTCAGCGACTTCGAGCGAGATATCATCCAGCGCATGCACCGTCTGGCGCTTTTGCCGAAACCATTTCGAGACATGTTCGACAATCAGCTTGGCCGGCGGCGGACCTTGCAGCTCTTCTTGCAGCGACATCAGGGATTCTCGATCAAGCGCGCCAGATCTGGAACATCACGGAGGAAACCGGCCGCCTTCGCGTTGGCGACGAACTTATCGAGCGCTTCGCGGCGGATTTCGTTCGTCAGCGCAATTCGCTTCCAGGCGTGCGTAATCAGCTCATCCGACATCTTCGCTTTTGTCTCATCCGCTAATTCGGCAGCTACCAGCTTTTGCGCCTCCACCGGATTTTTCGCGATCCAATCCGTCAGCGCCCGATGCGCTTCCACAAATTTCTTCACCATCGCGCGATTGCCTTGAAGAAGCTTCGCACTGGAAACGAGAACTGTGGTCGGCGAATCGGTTTCCTCCACCAGCACTTTGCCGCCTGCCTCCGTTTCCAGGCGCGAGACCCAAGGTTCGACTGTCCAGACGCCCTCCACGTTCTTCTGTTGGAAAAGCGCGAGTTGATCTGCGTTTTGCGTTGGCAGCACCTGCGCTTCGCCACCCAGCTGTGTAATCTTCAATCCGCCCGCGGCTAGCCACGCCCGGCAGGAAACATCCTGCGTATTTCCAAGTTGTGGCGTCGCGATTTTTTTGCCGCGAAAATCTGCCGCATTTTTTAACGAGCTATCTCCTGCGACAACGAGCGCCGCTCCACCATTGGCTGCGCCCGATACAATCCGGATTTCTTCGCCGCGCGATTTTGCATAGGCGTTGATCGCCGGACTCGGACCAACGTAGGTAAGATCGATCGAGTTGGCAAAAATCGCTTCCGTTGCGCTCGGGCCCGCGTTGTAAACGAACCATTCGATTTTTGTCCCCGGGCCGATTCGCTCTTCAAACCAGCCCTTTCCCTGGCGGGAAAGAGCATGTCCCACCAATCCCTGCACGTGGGTCACATTCGGAAAGTGGCCCACTCGGATTTTCGTTTCCGCCCAACCCGGGACCGCCGTCGCGATCGCCAGCGAAATGGAGAAAAACGTTTTCATAACTCTGATTCGTTTCATGTCGATCTTTACTCCTCTTAAGGATTCTGCCGAAGGATGGAGCGCCGATGTGATTCCGGCAATCGAATTACCGCAGAGGGCGGGCAATCAGGATCCCGCTGTCGCTGCCGTATCGATAAAGATATTTCGATAACTGCGCGTCCACCACGACTTTTCCTGAATTGCCCGGGGACGACGCGTGCATGAAATGCAGAACGCCGTCGTTTGCGCGCAGGGCCAGACCAACATGCGCAGTTGAGTAGAGTCCACTGCGATCGCGTGAAATTATCCCGATGATATCGCCGTTGCGCAATTTCGATTCCGCTGCGGCCACGCGGCGTTTTGGAATTTGATAAAGAGGTCGAGATGAAACTCGCGCTTCCATTTGCGCCAGCGGCCTGAGCAGCGACCGGTTGTGGGCAAGATACCGATAATGCCGCCAGCCAACTGTCATTTCCCGCGCTGAATGCGGAACGCTTACTCCGCCCAACTCGCGCGTAAGATCGACAATCAATCTGCGCCGATCGTTGTCGTAGAGCCAGTCTTCGAGGTAATGCAGGCGCGAAAGATAATCGCCAGTGCATTCACCGCCGCGATAGCGGTCGAGCTCGATGTAATGGAGCAGATGCTCGGGCGTCCAGTTCTCCTCCGGCTCATCCAGCATCCGGGCGAAGGCGAGCGCGATTTCAAAAAAAGTCCAGCAATCCATTCCCTGAAAATTCACCGACGGCGTTTCAATTCGATTGTCGATTTCGAGGGTGAAATGCTTGTAACGCGTTCCGACCAGCGCTTGTCCCGCCGCCGCCGTCCGTTCGCCGATCGGCAGCGCTTTCCAATTTTCGCTCTTTGCTCGCGAGACCAATCGATTGAACTGATCTTGCCCCTTGAAAACGGTTTTGAACGGCAGTCGCGTCTCGACCGCAGTCGCGACTGAGCAAACCAAAACCAGAGGAATGATGAATTTCCAGTTCCGCATATGCGCGCACAACTGAAGGCGGAATTTACGCTTGATCAACCGCGTTTCTAATTGCGGCGGCGTGAAAAATTTTACTTCATCCCACCAAGCTTATATGCTTGCGCGAGAGTGCCGATTCCTTTTTCGAAAAAAAGCCGGAGGAACATCGTTCGCCAAAAATCAGAGGATGGCGCTTCCCCGAAACGCTCGACCCGTGTTCGCTTGCGTCCGCGCCCGGACTGGCACAAACGCAATTTTCTCACCAGCGTCCTGATTCCTTCGCTTTTTGTCAGGCGCTCCGGCGACCGTTTTCAGCCGCAATTTCCCAAGATCGAGAAAGGCGAAATTTGTCTCACCTGGATCGGACACGCTTCGTTTTTGCTGCAAACGCACGAGATCAATGTCCTGATCGACCCGAACTGGTCGAAATGGCTGAAGGTGATCAAACGACTGAAGCGGCCCGGATTTGAGATTCATCATTTGCCGGAAATCGATTTCGTCCTTGTGACCCACGCGCATTTCGATCATCTCGACCGGCGAACGCTGCGGCGAGTGGCGGCCAATCAGCCCATCGTCGTCCCTATCGGTGTGGGTAACCTGGTGCATGATCTCGGTTTCCATATTGTCCACGAGCTTGATTACTGGCAGACAGTGCGACTCGGCCCGCTCCAAGTTTCCTTAACGCCTTGTTACCATTGGGGCGCGCGTTTTCTGGCGGACTTGCATCGCGGCTTTGGCGGGTTCGCGGTCACGGTGGATAACCGGACAATTTTTCATTGTGGCGACAGCGCTTTTTTCCCAGGCTTCAGGGAGATTGGAGATCATTACCAGATCGACATCGCGCTTCTTCCCATCGGGGCCTACGACCCGCCGACCGGCCGCGAAGTTCACATGAATCCGGAAGAGGCGGTCAAGGCGTTCACGGAACTCGGCGCGAAGGTTTTGGTGCCGATGCATTACGGAACTTTTCGGCTTGGCTACGAACCACTTGACGAGCCGCTCCAGCGTTTGCAGGCCGCCGCCCGCGACCACGGGATCGAGGACAAAGTTCTTGTCATGACTGAAGGCAAACCCGTGGTGCTATAAAAATAATTTCTAGCCATAGATGTACACAGATGAAACACAGATCAGCAGATTTGTTTTTCTGCATCTGTGAAAATCCGTGTTAATCAGTGGCTGAATTTTTGGGGCGCGACTGCGTCGGGACTAATCGTCGTCGCCTTTTGCCTCATCCTGCTTTGGCGCGACCCGCTCGCGTTTTGGAACGACGATTATGAATTGTCGATCTTGCCCGTCTTTGCCGATGTCGCGCGCAGCTGGTCTGAAGGTGATTTCCCGTTGCTCAGCCCGTACTCGTGGATCTGCAGCAATCTTGCCGGCGAATTTCAATACGGAACGTTTTCGATTTTCATTAACGCGGCCGTCATTCTGGTTTGGAAATTTTCACTCAGCTTTCCCCAACAAGCCGCCGCACTTTCTATCATCCATCTTTTCGTCCTTGCCGCAGGCGCGTTTCTACTCGCGCGCGATCGCGAACTATCCGCCCCACTGTCGATCTTTGTCGCATTGGTCGCGGCTCTGAATGGCTGGATCATTTGTTGGGGCGCGGCCGACTGGTTTGGCGCGCTTGGCGCGTTCGCCTGGTTTCCCTGGGGGTGGTGGGGCCTCGAGCGCGCGCTGGATCGACAGCGAACTCGCTGGAGATTTCTGTGGCCCGCGCCATTCGTCTATCTCGTCGTCACCGGCGGATTTCCTTACACCGTTTTAATGCTGGTGCTCTTAATCGCGTGGCTTTGTCTGCGGTCGCTCATTCAAACGCGAACGCTGTTGTCGATCTTGCCGCTGCTCTTCGGGGCTGCTCTCGGATTCGGTCTTTCCGCGCCGGCCTGGCTCGCAGCTTTTGCTTACGTTCATGGTTCCGCGCGCGAGCTGCAAACCTCGTCCGCCCACTGGCAATGGCTTGTTCCGCCCGCCGCATTGCCTGGATTTATTTTGCCGTGTTGGACGGTGAACTGGGCCGATTTTTCCACGCGAATGATGCCGCACACCGCGACCGAGTTGTCCTGCGGGCTTGTTGCCACAGCTGCTTTCATCGCGGCGTTTGTCGCAAAATATGCTATACGCGATTCACGTATAGCATCGCCGTTTACTCTCTCGGGCGAAGCGGAGACGGAGGTGGCGTCACTCCGGAAAATCCGGTCGGAGATCGGTTTGCTCCTGCTTGTTCTTGCGATCTCGATGCTGCCAAGCGCCGGAGTTTTTCGCTGGAGTTTTCGCTGGCTGCCGTTTTTTCATCTGATTCTTGCGCTGTGTGCTGCGGAAGCGCTCCGCCAGCTGGGCCGGAGGGCGCACCCTCAACAGCTATCGCGCGAAATTCTTGCGTTACCCGGCATGATTGCATTTCTCCTTGTGGCCTTGACGGCAATCACGATGTCGATCTTGCACACGGACGGCCCGAATGCTTTCCCACTCACATGGATTTTTCTAGGGCTCTCTCTGCTTTGGGTGTTCTCGGAATTCCTTTCCAGTCAAAGCAAACAGCTTCTGGCCTGGATGCCGGCCGGCGTCACTGTCGCGGCGTTGTTGGCAACTTACTTTTTACTCCCGCTGAATTGCGGCGTGCCGAAGTACAATCTCGATCCACAATTACTTGGGGCCGGGCCGCTTGATCGGCAGCGGCTCTATTTGAGTATTTATCCGCCGACCGAACACGCCTATCGCATCGAGAAAAAAACGGGACCGGTCGGGCAGGTTGTCCGGCCCGGGAGCACATCGATGTGGGGCGAATTGCATTTTATCAACGGCTATAGCCCGATTCTTGCCGCCGGCGTGGGACGCGACTTCAATTTCGCCATTCACGGCGAAATCGATCCGGATTTCGGCAAATATTTGCTCACGGAACAAGCCGGAGCCGATGGCTTATTGACCCGACTTGGCGTTGACGGAATTGCGGTTGCCTCGGAAGTGAATGTTGATCCACTGCCGGCGATCGATTGGCGGCTTGTCACGTCGACAAAAGAAGGCCGCGTCTTTCATCGGCGCGTTGCGCCGTTTGCGCGAGTGCGATCGGTTACTTCGATTGATTCCCGGCCGGGCGAGCAATTTGTTCCCGCGAATATTTCACGAATTACGGAGTCGCGAAATCAGGTCGAGGCCGATGTCGATCCAGTGAAAGGCGATCAGCGCGTTGCCTTGCTGACTTTTTCGCGTCCATACTTTCGCGGTTATGTCGCGCAAATCGCAGGCGAAAAGCTTAGCGTCGATTCGTATCGGGGTTTATTCCCGACGGTCGAACTGCCAGCTGGTTTGCACGGGCATCTTGTTCTGACTTACCGGCCGGTGTGGCTGGTCGCGGGCGGGGGATTGTCGATCTTGTGCGTGGTAATTTTCGTCGCGGGCGTTGTAGCTGCCGCCGTCTCTGGCGGCAGCTACAACTCGAGCAGAATTTAATACACGTCGCGCTTGTAACGTTTATCGCTCTTCAATTTTTCGACGTAAGAGTTCGCGTCATTCACGCTCTTACCGCCCTGCTCCTGAACGATTTTACGCAATGCGGCATCTACATCTTTCGCCATGCGCCGCGCATCGCCACAAACAAAAAACTGCGCGCCCTCGGAATCGAGCCATTTCCAGATTTCCGCTGCGTTTTCCAGCAATTTATGCTGCACGTAAATCTTGTGGGCTTGGTCACGCGACCAGGCGCAATCGAATCGTGTCAAAATACCGTCGCGCTTGAATCGATCAAAGTCCTCCTTATAGGCATAATCGCATTTCTCTCGTTGGGCTCCGAAGTAGAGCCAGTTCTTCCCTTTCGCGCCCACGGCCTGTCGATCTTGCAAGAATGCACGAAATGGCGCGATGCCAGTACCCGGTCCGATCATGATGATTGGGGTGTCGGGATTTTCGGGCATATGAAAATGCTTTGCCGAGCTGGGATAAACCGGCACAGGAACATTGTCGGCGCGTTCAGCCAGAAATGACGAGGCCACGCCTTTGCGCACACGGCCATGACTTTCGTAGCGGACCACGTCGACGATCAGGTGCACTTGCTCGGGATAGACGCGCAAGCTTGACGCAACGGAGTAAAGCCGCGGCTGCAATTTCGTGAGGAGCCCAACGAATTCTTCCGGGCTAAACTTTGCCGAAGGGTGCTCATTTAAAAAATCGATCACTTCCATGCCCCAGAGATATCGATCCAGATCTTCCTTGCGTTCCGGCTGCAACAAGTCTTTCAGCAGGGTCGAAGAGTTTGCCCGTCGTGTAATCGCTTTCAAAAACTTAGGCGTAGGTTGAGTGATCGAATAATCGCGCAGAAGGGCCTCGCGAAAGTTCTTTTGAGTTTTTCCCGCCGCTACTGGCTCATCGCCTTTTGCACCGAGTGCGTGGATGATTTCCTCAACTAAATCAGGATCGTTGGTTGGATAAACCGCAACGGAGTCGCCGACTTCGAAGCTTAGACCCCATCCGGTCAGATCGATCTCAAAATGGCGCGTGTCCTTTTCCGATTCGGGACCGCTCAAACGTCGATTGACCACAAGTTTTCCGGGAAACGGATTGCTTCGCGTGTAAAGCGAAGCGGACGTGGCGGCTTTGAGTGGAGCAGTAACTTCCGGCATGTCGATCTTGTAGCGGCGATCTTTCGCTGTCGCAAATGTTCATCATTTTTTTCTTTTGCCGCCGGTATTGTAGCGGCCGCCGTCACGGACGGCAGAACCCTGTTTAGTCAGCGATGATCCTGCCGCTGAGGACAGCGGCAGCTACAACGCGCGCGGTTGGGACGCGTTGCGCTTGTAACGTTTGCTCTACGCAAAATTCTCGCGCGCGACCCGCGGATCTGCTGCTAGTAGCGTTTTAAGGTCGACATCGGAATCTGCATCGCGCAGTTGCGGCGGCGTTTGCGGAATTTAGAATCTGGTGCGCGTGTTCGTGCGAACGCGCTCGAACATGCCGCAAGAAAACGACCTGCCACCAAATCGATACGATTCGCCACGCGGCCAACGCGCCGCGATCACGCCGCCGCCACGGCCGGAAGCGCGGTCGCATGATCCCTACGCTGCGTTTCGGTCCCCCGGGTTCAGCTTGTTCACGCTTGGCAATTTACTGTCGATCATGGGCCGCCAGATGCTCGCGGTCGCGGTCGAATGGGAAATCTACGCGCGTACCCATTCGGCGACTGCGCTTGGTCTCGTTGGACTGGTCATCGCGGTCCCGGTCGTCTTGCTCTCCCTGCCGGCTGGTCATCTGGCCGACCGGTTTAGCCGCAAGCGAATAATTCTGGTGTCGCAGATTTTCAGCGCTCTAGCTTCGGTGGCCTTGGCGTTGGTCTCCTGGAAACATCTTGTCATTCCAAACATGACGATCTTGCGGCAGGGAAACGGAATATTGCGAGCCATTGCCGCGGTCTTCGAACGCCACCATCCGGCGTTTCATTTCGATGACGCTTCCGTTCCGCTCATTTACTTTTTGCTTTTTATCTACGGAACGGCTCGCACTTTTGGTTGGGCCGCGCGCAGCTCCTTTTTTCCCACGCTTGTTTCACGCGACGCTTTCGCCAACGCGGTGACGTGGAACAACAGCGTATTCCAAATCGGATCAGTCGTCGGACCCGGCATCAGCGGTCTCCTCGTCGCCCATGCTGGTTTCCCATTCGTCTACGCGCTCGACGCTCTCTGCGCGTTTTCGTTTTTTCTCCTCGTCCTGCCGATTCGCCGCGGCGCGCGAATCACAAACCAGATCGAGAAAAATCCGTGGCGGAGTTTGATTGCCGGCATGCGCTTCGTCTTGAGCAAGAAAGTGATTCTTGCCACGATCACACTCGATTTATTTGCGGTCTTGCTTGGCGGAGCGACCGCATTGCTTCCGATTTATGCCGATCAAATCTTACATTGCGGTCCGATCGGTCTCGGTTGGATGCGGGCCGCGCCCGCGGTGGGCGCGTTTGTCACGGCGCTCGGAGTGGCTTACCTCCCGCCGATGAAACATGCCGGCAAAGCCTTGCTTTGGTGCGTGACCTGTTTCGGAATTGCCACCATCGTTTTCGGCATATCGAAAGTGTTGTGGCTTTCCCTCGGCATGCTTTTTATTGCCGGCGCCTTTGACAGTGTGAGCGTGATTATCCGCGGCTCGATCGTGCAACTGGTCACACCCGATGAAATGCGCGGACGCGTTTCGGCTGTGAATAATATTTTTATCGGCACTTCGAATGAATTCGGCGCGCTTGAATCAGGACTCACTGCCGCGCTTTTCGGACCGGTCCTGTCCGTAGTCGGCGGGGGGATCGGAACGATTCTCGCCGTAATCGCGATTGCGATGATTTGGCCGGAAACGCGAAAGATCGGGCCGCTGGACAAAAGTTTGCGCTGAGGTCTGGCGCACTTGGCCATGGGAAAACGGCCAATATGACTCCTCGGAACGATCTATCATTTGGATAATGCCGTTATGAATGCGAAGAACGCGAGAGTTTGCGTGACAATGCTGGCGATGATCTCTTCGATCTCGTTGAGCGGGGCCAGGGCAGCCTCAAACGAGCCTGACAACTCGACGCCGCAACAGGTTTTCGATGGAATGCGCCAAAGTTTTCGCGCTGAGAAAGCAAAAGGAGTCCACGCCCGCTACCAATGGGAGCTGAGTGGCCCGAACGGCGGCGAGTGGTGGATCGACGTGAACGACGGGACGTTAAGATCGACAATCCCAGCGTCACCTTTATCACGAGCGATAAGGATTGGGTCGCGATGTCCAATGGAACGCTCAAAGGCTCATGGGCCTTTTTGACCGGGCGACTGAAAGTCCACGGTCCGCAGTCGACCGCGAAAAAGCTCGACGAAATCTTTCCCTAGAATTTCGCTACGATCTCGAACTTGACGAAAGGGGCAGGCTTTGTCTTGGCGCTCGCTTCGGCGCGGAAGAAATCAAAGTCCCGCCTCACGGTAACGCCGCCGCCGAGCGTGATCTCAAACGGCTTGAGGCCAGAATAGCTCGCCTGTAGCCCAGCACGATCCTCGCTGTATTGAACCCATGCGTTGTGCACTTGCAACTTCCTCTCGGGGGTTATGACGTCTTCGGTGCGGAAACTTTCGTAATAAATGTTTCCGAAGAGGCGAAATTCCCAATTATCATTGGGATTATAAACCAACGCTGGCTTGGGGAAGACGCCTTCCAGACGCAAGTGGTCGTTGAACAGCCAGATGATGCCGCCGCCGGGACCGACTATCGGACTCTGATTAATCGCGCCGCCCACGCCGATGACGCCGAAGATTTTGTCTTTCTTCAGCGGAAACGAAACGAACACTTTCCACGGCACGTCGACTGTATCGCCCCTGATATGGTT
>QHRC01000083.1:8359-8924 GCA_003219995.1 Verrucomicrobiota bacterium | reverse complement strand
CGTTGTCCGTGCCGCCGAAATCGAACCGCTCGTACTCGACGCCTGCCCGGAAATACCAATTGCCTTTAATGAGGAAGCGATGGGCATAACTAAAGTCATTGTAGAGCGAATCGCCGTGGCCGAACTTGCCGTGGTCGTCGTAGAAACTACTGCCTCCGGTGTAGTCCAGTTCGTAATCAAAAAGGTCGCGCGAATTTTGTTCCGCCGGGCTGGGGGCAGGTTGCGCCTTGAATTCCTCTGTGCCTGCGATGACGGGCGCTGCGATACTGACAATCAGGCTGATAAAGAACAGTCGTATATTTTTCATAGGTTAAGGTGCGAACAACGTTGTATCGGATGAGCGACTCAAAATCCGTGTATCGCATTAAAAATATTCTGGCAAGAAGCAATTCAAAGAAAAACGATAGAGTTCGTTCCCGCAGCGGAAAGAAAGTAGGAAGTAAAAATTAGAAGGTAGAAAAACATTCGTGATGTCGATCTTAGCATGCATGCCGCAGTTTTTGTGCCACTTGCGCTTGCCGGAGCCGGAGCTGAGCTTGGTCTCGTTAGGGTGCATCGCCGTCTG
>QHRC01000083.1:7444-8001 GCA_003219995.1 Verrucomicrobiota bacterium | reverse complement strand
ATATCTGAGCCTCGGTCGGTCTCTCGTAGAGCGGATGTTTTACCGCCCGCTATGGGGAAACACGGAGGTCAAGATCATGGAGTTTGCCACCCGTGCACCCTAACCAAGCGCTCCAGCTAACCCGCCTCAGGCGGGCCGGCGCGACGATCGTCCTGAGGCGGACTTCGCCAGTTTAAATTTATGACAAACACATTGTGGAAGGACGCTTTTTTTCGGTTTGACAGGTGTTAAATGGGCACTACATTTACTGGCTTTTTTGTGACAAACCCCCTCATTCTCCCCCAGAATTGCCTGGCTTTCGCCGTGGTGAACCCCCTTGCCGGACCCGATCACCAAGTCGCGGGCTGGTTCCACGCGCACCTAACGCAGACATTTGTTAGCGTGCTGCGGTCGTTCAGCGAAATTGGCTCCAGCGAATGGATCGGCATCGTGCTCTCATGCCTGGTATTGTTTTTCGTTTTTAAACGCTGGTGGCCTTCACTGGTTACACTCATTGTCGCCGTCCCCGGCGGGATGTTGTTGAATGAATGGCTCAAAGTTATCGTACATCGACATCG
>QHRC01000083.1:6857-7377 GCA_003219995.1 Verrucomicrobiota bacterium | reverse complement strand
GGTCAACTGGCGCTTTTCATCGTTCCCGCGATCAAGAGCTGGCGCTGGCGTAGGCTCACGGTCGCTACGGCAATGTTATTTGTTCTGTTGGTCGGCTTCAGCCGGATTGCGCTGGGTGCCCATTATTTGACCGACGTGCTGGCCGGCATCTTTTTCGGCATGGCCTGGTTGTCGTTTTGCCTGGTTATCCTCAAGCCGATGCGCCGCAGTGACGTTTTGCCTACTTTAGTACCGGAAATAGCGCCCGAAATCGTCGCCGCGATCCCTGTTCCGGTCGAAGAGGCCGAACCACAGGCGCGGAATTTGCCGATCTGAGCGGCCAGCTTTAACCCGTCGCACACGTCGTTCGGGTTTAAGTTTCTCGTAATCGTGATGAGCGCGCCGCGCCGTTCTCGCGCGAATGGTTGTTCAACGCCACGATGAAAACGCCGGGCAAAATTAAACTAACTCTTTACTTGTGTCTGTTTGCCGGCGCCGCCCTCTTTACCGGATTGCTGATTCGGGAGGGCTTGCCGCAGGT
>QHRC01000083.1:0-6696 GCA_003219995.1 Verrucomicrobiota bacterium | reverse complement strand
ATCGGCGAATCGGTCAGCACGCTGGTCCCGTCTGCGGCGGTCGGCGGAGACATTGTTCGCGCGCGTTTGGCTGCAATCAGTGGGAGTCCGGTGGCGACAGCGGCCGGCACAGTGCTTGTCGATCTTACCCTGGGTGTTTTCACGCAAGCGGCCTTTACGCTCCTCGGAGTTGTGCTGGTGGTGGAAGCAACCGGGCAAAAGAATCTCGTCGGCCCAACAGTGATCGGAACTTTAGTGGGCGTCGCCGCCGTCGGTGGATTTTATTTTGTGCAGCGTCTCGGGATGTTTCGCTTTCTGGCGCGAATGATCGCACGATTGGCAAACTCTCCCGAGTGGCAATCGCTCGTCCAAAGTGGTCAAGAATTGGATGAGACGATTCGATCGCTCTATGCGCGGCGCCGCGGGGTTATTGCCTGTTGCGCATGGACAATCCTGTCGCTGGTTCTCAATTCAGGCGAAGTCTGGATCGCGCTTTGGGCGCTCAATCTGCACGCCACTTTGGTGAACGCAGTCATTCTGCAGAGCATGGCTTTGACTCTTCGCTCTGTCGCGTTTCCAGTTCCCGGAGGGCTTGGCGTGCAGGAAGGCGGTTACGTTCTGGTCGGCAACCTTCTCGGTATTCCCGGCGAAAGCGCTTTTGCTCTTTCTTTGATCGTCCGAGTGCGCGAATTGGCCTTTGGCATTCCGGGTTTAATCGGTTGGCAATGGATCGAAGGCCGGCGCTTATTTCGCACGCGCGAGGTGAATGCTGCCTCGTAGAGCTTCATCTTTGAAATGGCTCGGCTGAGATTTGCCAGGCGCCGTTTCACTTTCCCAGGATTCGTGAAGTTCGTGCGCACACCCCACCAGATCCAGGCCAGGCCGCCTGGGAGATCGAGTTGTTTTCGCAGCTCCACAATTACATCTGCATTGCCGTAGCCTTCGAGAAACGCCATGGCAAAAGGGATCCAGTGCCGGCTCGGCAGGATTCCTACCATGTCGAGCAAGAACACGAGGAGGTCGTCCGCCTGTCGGGCAACCGTGGAGATCGATTTTTCATGCACAATCTCGAAGTCGATCAGCCGCGCACGGTTTGTCCGCGCATCGTAGAGAACATTTTGCGTTGTGGCGTCGCCATGAGACCACCGGCCGCGGAATTCATCGCTCCGAAACTGATGGGCGCGGCGAAATTCGGCCGCGCTGGACTGCAGCATTTGCTTTGTCAGCGTGCCGCGATTCATATGGTCCCAAAGACTTTCGCCCTCCAACTTCTCGGCCACCACGCAGCGGACGCCAGAGGCATACGCGCGAAAGCGATCGCCATTGAGCATTTGAAAACATTCCACCTCCCAGCGCTGCCAATCTTTCACTTTGCTCCAGAAACGAATCGGAATACCGGCCATGCGAAAATAGAGATTGGTCAGATCTGCTAATTGCTCGCTGTGAATATTGCGGCGCTTGATCACGACGCGCCGGCCGCGCCGCTTTTTTTCTGCGACCGAATTAATCGCGAGCGCTTCGACGAGTCTTGTTGCCACATTGGCCAACCCGAGTGGAGCTTCCACCAGTTTGCTGGCCGCAGTAGCGAGGCTTGGCAACACGAGGTTCTCAACTAAAGCAGTTCCGTTCTCTAAAATTCCCATTTTCGCTTTTTTCTTCGACGGTCTTGATTGTGATTGCTTCAAATCTTTTTCCCGCCGAGAGATCGCGCGGTTCTTACTTTAGACTCGAATCGTTTCGCAAACGTTCATCACGCGTAACACAGTTTTTATGCCGCGTTTTTTTGTGCTTCCGGAGTTCCGGTGAAGTGCGTTTGTGCCATACGTTTCACAAAAACGAAAACAAGCGGTTGAGCAAAATATTTTCCTGAGCGAATAAGCCAGTCATGTCGTCCGCGGAAAAACATCTCGCCGGAACTGATCCGCGGTTCGCCGCACTGATCGCGCAATCGCTTAGCTACAACATCAAACCCACGGCTTTGATTCGACCCTTCGATGCACTGGCGGAATCGATTGCCTATCAACAACTCAGCGGCAAGGCGGCCGCGACAATTTGGAGCAGAGTTCGTGCGCTTTACCCCCGGCGAAAATATCTCGATCCCAGGCTCGTTCTCGAGACGCTGGATGAAAGCTTTCGCGGCGCCGGACTCTCCCGCAACAAAATTGCCGCGTTGAAGGATCTTGCCGCTAAAACTTTGGATGGAACAGTTCCGTCTGTCCGGGCGCTTGCCCGCATGACGGACGAAGAAATTATCGCGCGCTTGATTACGGTGCGCGGGATTGGGCGCTGGACCGTCGAGATGCTTTTGCTTTTCGATCTTGCCCGGCCCGACATCTGGCCAGTGCATGATTACGGAGTGCGCAAGGGGTTCGCGAAGACGTTCGGTCGCAGAAAACTTCCAACTCCCAAGCAGCTCATGAAGTTTGGCGAGAAATGGCGTCCCTATCGCTCGGTCGCGGCGTGGTATTTCTGGCGCGCGCTCGATGGCCCGGATAAGTTACAACGTTAAAAGAGTTACAAGCGATCGCGGTTGCATTCTTGTAATCTTTGTAACGCTTTTAACCATTTAACTTGCGCGAAACGCCGCGCCTGACTAAAACGCCAATCTTATGGCGATGATCCACGTTAATCGGCGCGCAACAAGTCTGGGCACATTTTCCGAGGAAGACGTGCGCGAAGGACTTCGCGCCGGGCGCTTTGCTCCTACCGATCTCGGCTGGCGCGAAGGCATGGCAACTTGGCAACCGCTTTCGCAATTTCCAGAGTTTGGGGCGGCCACGCCGGCCATACCGCCTCCACCGGCGGCGGTTACATCGACAATCCCTCCCGCGGGCGCAGGATCAACATCGGAAACGCCGGCGCCGCGCAGCGGATTGCCGTGGGACCATCGTCAGGAACGCGGCTTTTTCAACGCGTTCCTCGAGACATTGCAAATGGTTTTAGGCAGACCGACCGACGCCTTCATGGCGATGAAGCGTGAAGGCGGATTGAGCGAGCCTCTGCTTTATGCGCTGATCGGTGGAAGCTTTGGCTTGATCGTTTATCTGATTTATAGCTTTATCTTTCAATCGCTCGGTATTTTTGCGAGCCGGAATAACCCGCTCCTTCACCTTGTCGGAATGGGAATCGGCTGGGTTTTACTTCTGATCTTTGCCCCGCTTCTCATCGCAATCGGCGTCTTCATTAACGCGGCGATTCTACACGTGTGTCTCATGCTCGTTGGGGGTGCCAGGCAATCGTTTGAAACGACCTTTCGCGTCGTCTGTTTTTCCGGCGGTTCCGTTTCTCCGCTGATGATCGTTCCACTTTGTGGCGCTTTTATCGTGGGAATTTGGGGAATCGTCCTTCGCTGCATCGGCCTGGCCCGCGCTCATGAAATCGACACCGGGCGTGCGGTCCTGGCGGTCTTTCTCCCGCTGATCGTTTGTTGCGGAGCCGGGATTCTCTTGGCCATATTATTTCCCGCGGCCATTGCTTTGAGTCACCATCACTGATCCCGCGCGATGCAGCTTTGCCGTCGTCATCTCGCTTTCGGCGAGACCGATCACGAGCTGATTTGGCTGAGTGTCTCGTTGCTGTCTTTGACGAGTGCGGCTGCATGGTTTGCCATTGGTTTGCCATGGCCACGCTGTCTGTTTCACGATCTCACCGGCCTTCCGTGTGTGACCTGCGGCGCGACACGATCGGCGATCTCATTTTTTCACGCTGATTTCTTCGCAGCCTGGAAATGGAACCCGCTCGTCTTTGTCTGCTTGTCTGCATTGTCGATCTTTGACGTCTATGCGGCCGCGGCGCTCGTCATACGCGGGCCGCGTTTGCGAATCGTGAATTTCACACGGTGGGAGAAAACATTTTTGCGTGTCCTTTTCCTAACGATCCTCGGACTGGACTGGATTTATCTACTCTCGCGCTGGCGCAATTTTTCCTAACCTGCCTTTCTCATTGAGAATTGGCCGTTTGAAGGTTTCTTGGCCTAACAATAGTCGAAGTGCAAGTGTCGCTGCGAACGAGAGAACGAACACCGCGAAGATTAACAATGTGATCGCGAATATGGTTCTTCCCTTGCTCGGACTGGGCTTCATCTTTACGCTCGTAGAATGCGAATTCTCGTCACCGGCGGCGCTGGATTCATCGGCTCACATCTTGTCGAACAACTGCTCAGCAACGGTCATGACGTCGCCATCCTTGACGACTTTAATGATTTTTACGATCCGCAAATCAAGCGCCAGAACATAGCCTCCTTCTCCAGGGACGTGGCCATCCACCATGTCGATCTTCGGGACAGCGCGGCCGTGCGAAATTTATTTCATCAAAAGAAATTTGACGCGATCGCGCATTTGGCGGCGCGCGCGGGGGTTCGGCCCTCGATCCTTCACCCGCAACTTTATTACGACACCAACGTTAACGGCACACTGCATCTGCTCGACGCTGCGTGCGTAACCGGAGTTGAGCGATTCATCTTTGCCTCGAGCTCATCGGTTTACGGGGTTTCAAAAACCGTCCCCTTTTCCGAAGATCAGCATCTTAGCCAGACAATCAGTCCGTACGCAGCCAGCAAAATCGCAGCCGAATTCCTCTGCTCCACTTTTTCGCACCTCTACCAAATGCGCGTCGTCGCGCTCCGTTACTTCACGGTCTACGGTCCCAGACAACGGCCCGATCTGGCGATTCATCAATTTACGAGAAAGATTTACGCGAACCAAACGATCGATCAGTTCGGCGACGGATCTACGCGGCGCGACTACACTTACATCGACGACATCATTCAGGGAACGATGGCCGCGCTTACTTACGGCGGTCTTTTGTTCGATATCTTTAATCTCGGTGAAAACGAAACCATCCAGCTCAAAGACTTAATCGCAGCGATTGAAAAGGTGCTCGGCAAAAAAGCGAAGATCAACCGGTTACCCGAACAACCCGGCGACGTGCCGCTGACTTGCGCTGACATTTCAAAAGCGAGGAAATTGCTTGGCTATGATCCATCGACACGATTGAGCCGCGGGTTGCCACGCTTTATCGATTGGTTCCTTGGTTCGGATCGCGCAAAATGAGCATGTCGATACAAACTTTGCCTTTCGATCAGCGCGCCTGTTTCATTGCCGGCCAAGCAAAATCCGGTACCACGCTGCTTGTCGCACTCCTCGATAATCATCCGGAATTGCTCGTGCTCCCGGAGGAGACGGCCTACTTCCCGACGGTGCTCACCAAGTACGGAAAGCGATCGCGCCGGGAACAATTCGATTACATCACGCAGAGATCGCTTTCGAATGTCCTCTTCGGCGGAAAATGCAAATGGGACAAGCGCGATTATTCCTATTTTCCCACCGCGCGCTTTTTCCAGAAGTTCGAACAAATGGCGTTCGATCCCACTAATTCCGGCAAAGATTTGCTCGTGATCATGTTGGAAGCTTATGCGGCCACGCTTGGCCGGTCTCTCGATTCCGTTGTCCGTTGGATTGAAAAGACGCCCGCAAATCGCAGATATTTGCCTTCGATTTTCTTGCGCTTCCCGCACGCGAAAATTCTTGTGACGATACGCGACCCGCGCGCCATTCTCGCAGCCCAAATTGCGCTCGAGAAAACACGAAGGCTCGGAACATTCTCCACCTACTATTGCATCAGTCACTGGCGCGAAGCCGCGACCGTGGCCTTGCGCGCCATGCGCGGAGAAGATTCAAATACGCTGGTTGTTCCGTACGAAAAGCTGGTGCTCGAAACGGCCGAATGGATGAGAAGAATCTCTGCGTTTCTTGAGATCGAGTACGACCCGGCCGTTGTTCTCACCCCGACCAAAGCCGGGAGATTTTGGGAAGGAAATTCCGCTGCCGAGACTGCTTTTGCTCAGGTCAGTGCCGAACCGCTGACGCGCTGGCAAAGCGATCTTACGACGGATGAAATCGGTTGGGTGGAATGGCATTGCCGCGATCTCATGCCGCAATTTGGCTACGAACCAAAGCTAAGCCGAAGTGCCTTGCGTTATTTTCTCAAACCAGTTCGCCTGGAGCGTCCCAAGCAATATCTCAAGTCGCGCTTCTATTCGTTGCGCGACGATTGGATTCGGCGCTAAGATTGACATCCTTGCCCGACTTGCAATCACCTACGGTGCGAGTCATAGTCAGGGCGAGATGTCGGAAATCTTCTTCGATCATCCGGGCGTCGGCTTTCCACAGCAATCCAGAATTTTCGGAACAATGGTGTGCGATTTTAGATTTTCGCTGTTTCGTTGGTTGACTGTCGCGGCCGGCGGTTCGAGACGGGTCCGTTTCCGGCTGAAGGAGGCGGAGTTTCCGGCGGCGTGGCAAAGTGCCTGCAAATTGCCTGAACGAACTTTGCAAAGTTCGCGCGCCGCGGACCGTGCATCGATTGATGCGCTCCGCCCATTTAATAATTGGGTAAACCTTGAGGATAATCATGAACTCTCATTCATCCGGAAGACGCCCGCGCCGTTCGCGCGGCGGGTCCCGACGAAGGGGCGATCGCCGTTCGCACCATCAAAGCGCGGGCGCGAAAGCTCCCAAGAAAACATTCTGGCAGCGGGTTGCTGCATTTTTTGGAAACGGAAAAGCGACGAAGAAATCGGCGATCGCCTCGCGCAATGGCGCCCCGCAGTCGCGGCCTTCGCGCAAACCTGAACCAATCGAAGTTACTTCGCCAAGGCTTTACGTCGGCAACTTGTCATTCGATGCCACGGAGAGCGACCTCTTCGAATTGTTCAAC
>QHRC01000208.1 GCA_003219995.1 Verrucomicrobiota bacterium | reverse complement strand
TGGCTCGATCGCGAAGTAAAAATCCGAAATCCGGTTTGCCTGACTGATGTTGATGTTGTCGTCATAAACGCCGCGAATGGTCAGGTGCAATCCATATTGAAAGCGGCGCGGCTCGCCGGAATAGGCACGGGCAGCGGTAGCTTCGACATCAGGAGTGTTCGATTCGTTCGGCGAGCGTACCTCGATCGGAGGAGTGGGCTGAGGCGCCGCAATAGCCTCGTACTCAGGCGGGGAGTCGAGTTCCGCGGGTGGCGGCTCCTGCGCCTTTGTTACCCAGGCACAAGCGATGAGAAAGCCAGCGGCGGCGATGCTAATTCTCACGCGCCGTCTCCGGCCAAAAACAAAATTCCGCTCTTCCGACAACATTACATTCTGAGTTGGACTCACCGATAGCACACAATCAGCGCAGCGAGCAACTCTATCCAGCTGCCGATCCCAAAAACACTCTCGCATCAGAGGCCGGAAGGAGGTTGCTCCGGAGAATTCACGTTTTCGTTATTGAGGAGGCTTGCTGGATTGATCGTGCCGCTAGTTGTGCTTGACATATTACCGGCATCGAAACCGGATCTTCGAACGAAGATGAGAAATTCAGCTTTCGCGGCCGCCTTTAAGATGGCGACCCTTTGCTCCGGCGCAGCGGCAATAGCTGCCGCAACGATCCAATCGCGCGCAAAGGGCTCTGTGTTCACTGCAGCCTTTACGATCGCAGCCGCGGCATCTGGATCGGCCGTGACAGCAGCTTTAATGATGTCGCTGATTTCTGCGCCAACCTTCTCTTTATTCTGTTTATCGAAGACCCTCGCATCGGAAATGCGTACATTCAGAGCAACGACCACGATTCTATCCGCGAGGTCGCGACGAAGTTTGACTGCAGCGTTTACGTACCAAACGACTTCCTTCGGTTTTGCGCGCACTAGAACGGCGGCGAAGGCGCGCAAAAATTGGCTGGCCGAGGCTTCTTCTACGCTGGCTGATCCGCCCCGTGAAACGGCTTGAATCAAATCGCCTGAGGGCGATGCAAGCGCGCCTGTGATTAAGCACAACCAAAACGGAAGAGCGCGTGACCCCGTTCCTGCGCATGCAAAAAACCTCAAAATTATTCTTTCAGGCAGATTCGTTAATGCAGCTAAGTCCATGGCCAACGGCCCCTCGAGTTATGACTCAACCTCGAGCAAGCAGGTCGTGCGCCGTGTCCGCTGCCCGAGCCTAAAAAGGAAGGCGAAGCCGCTGCTTAGACTGTAGCTCTTGTAACTTTCGCTCGGCTTCGAGCGCGTCCGAGACATCGATCTGCCCCCGAGCATCATCGGCGGCGGCAATTGCGGTCAAGCGCTCCAAGGGCCACTCTTGGAAATATCCACCTTCCATCACCGTCTCGCGATTAGCTTGAGATACATAAATTTTTCCACGAACACAGGTGACCCGTGTTTTGGTCTCTTCCTCTTGAACTTGAAAAAGGCAGTTTTCATCGGCGCTAATCGTTGCCTGTCGCGTCCCGATTGTGAAACGCATCTCGCTCTCGTCACGCCGTTGAAACAGGGCGCTGATCTTACCGCGATTAAGCTGGACGCTAACAACCCGGCTGCGCATTCCATCTTCCGTTTCGTTGCCATCCTTGGTCAGTCTCAGCTTTTCGATTTTTAATTCCGAATTGCCGGAAATTCGAGCCAAGGTGCCCGGAAGAAGGGTCACATCAACCTGTGCGTCCTGAAATGTCCGCACAATGCTGCCCGTACCGAACTTTGTTTGGGATGTAATCGGGCGAACATCGTTTCGTCCTTCCATCGCCCAAGCCGCCTCGCCGCGCACGGAAAGCACAGTGGCAAGAACCTCCCGAGTGATTCCTTGCCAGCAGCCGCTGAGCGATACGCAAACAACTGCGAAGGAAAAAATCGGCACGACACGGCGCATTCGCCATCATCGTACTGCGCGATAACAGAGCAACTGCGAAATTCCATTGCGTTCCGAACCACGGCAAAAAAGCGTGGCCACAGCGCCGATGGTCGATCTTACTCTCAGATACGCTGGGGTTCGCGCCAAAAACCCGCCTAAAGCCAGGCGAAACGTTGCTTTGCCTCGCTTAGCGAGGGTGCGGAGTCGGACGGGGAGGCGGAGTCGGTTTTGGGGGAGGTGTCTCCCGAGAAGCAGGCGGGCATCAGCGCGCCGTTTTTTTTGCGGCTGTATTCTGGTCATTCTGATTTTTGCGCGGTCGCTTGCCGTGCAAGAAGCCACCAGTCCAGCCCTGGTCAATCCGCCGACTGAAAGCGGTCTCAGCCAAACCAATCGCATGAGCGATTATTATGTCCGGATCGATCCGGCCCTCGTCGTCGGTTTCGGCGACGTAGAGACGCGCGAGGCAAACTTCCTTCGGGTTGAGTACAATCCCGACATTGTTCTCTTTATCGATCACTCAAGTTTCAACACGTTCCAGCGCGTTGTTCACGTCGATGGCAGCTCGAACTTTAGCCGCTTAACTTTGGGCGTAAGTGAGACTGCTCAATTTTTGAGCGGCTCGGATGACGATACATTGAGGACAAGGCACAAATTATATCGACAATTCGATTTGGCGCGCAACGACTCTCGTCGATGTCGATCTTGCCCGCAATTGTTTAGCGCGACTCGCGTTAGCGATTTGGGAGTTCAAAACGTGCCAAAGCTTGCCAGGCTTCCTTCCATTGCCCCTTTTGCGCCCACAATTCTGCTTCGAGATACGACAAATATTTCGGACTGCCGGGAAAGGCGGTTAGCTGGCCCAGAGTCATCAGGGCGTCGTTAATCTGGCCCTCTCTCATCTGCGCAAAATAAAGCGCGAGTCCCGCATCGACTGTAGGATTTAATTTAAAGCGTGATTGCAAAACCGCGGTGGACTCTTGTGGAGTTTTTTGCGGCACCTCGGGAGGTGGCGCGAACTGCCGCACAATTTCATACGCTTGCCGGTAATCCTGATAGTCAGCATAAGAGCGCGCTAACTCGCGCCAGCCGATTTTCTGCCACTCAGGACGTCCGCGCAGCGTTTCCGCGAGAGCGAGTTTGTCGCCCTTTTGATACCAGGCTGAGAATAGGATTTTCAATTCGTCCAACGTGAGCGACTGCAATTGTCGGTCTTCAGAAAGCAAACGCTGCAGTTCGACTTGAAATTCGAACGGCCCGGCATTTTGAAGAAAGACGAGCAAACATTCCTTGTTCGCGCGCCCAAGTTCACGCCATCGATCAAGCAACGACGCATCAGATTTGATGACGTTAAACATTTGCCCATAGAGCCCAGGGGCATTTTGTCCGGAGCGCTGCAGAGCTTCCGTCCAGGCCTCGAAGCCAAGGTCGGGCTCGCCCACCGCGATCCAGATACGCCCTTCCTGAAAATACAAATTGGGCCAATAAGGAAGCAGGTAGCGCGCTACCGCAAAATCGCGTTGAGTTGCACTGTGCGAATAAAAAAGCGCCGCTTCCGCCGCACCGCGTTTGTAATAGAGCGACCATTCCAAGGGAGCAATGCGCAACGCTTCGGAGGTGACCATCAAGACCGTGTTGTAATCGTCACGGTCGGCTGCGAACTGGACTCTCTTTTGCAACCGATTCAATGATGCACTGGTCGGGAAAGTATTTGTGCTCAAGATCGACATCAGCCACCAAACGCCAATGCACGTTAAGAACGCTCCGACGACTCGAAACATTCGCGAG
>QHRC01000207.1 GCA_003219995.1 Verrucomicrobiota bacterium | reverse complement strand
TCCAAAGGCTGGCGCGTTGAGCGCGAGCACCTGCTGATTAAAGATTTTCCGGTCCAATTTCTGGTTGCGAGTGGATTGACTGAGGAAGCTGTGCGCAACGCGAAGCAGATAGAATATGAAGGCGTGCCTGCGAAAGTTTTCCAGCCTGAATACATCATCGCTATCGCGGCGAGTGTCGGACGACACAAAGATTTGGCGCGCATCGAGCAATTGCTAAAACAGGCGAAGATCGACAAGGCGGTGCTGGATGATATTTTGCAGCGGTATAACTTGAAGCTGGCCAGGCCATGAAATCTGAAATGCGTCACAAGCTCGCGCAGCTGCCATTCGAAGAGAAGATCCGCAAGGTTGCTGAGCTGATTCGACTTTCACGCAAGATAAAAGCGCCACGCGCTCGCGAAGATGCTCCGAGCCATCCGCGATCCGGTAGAAGTTTACGCGCCGCGATGGGAAATCCGAAATCGTGTTAATCCGCAATCCGCATTCCGCAATCCGCGTCTACGATCTCGAAGAAGTTCACGTGCACGGAAAAATGATTAATGCCAGTCCGGCTCGGACCGCCAGTCCGGCTCGGACCGATCGGCTCGTAAAATCGTAGTCCCTCGATGTCGCTGCCAAGCTCGCGCAGCGGGTAAAAGCCTTTCGCCGAGCCGGCGCCCGGATCGCGCACCAGGTAGTCGAACCCGTCTTTGCCTGCGATGACGACAAAATGCGTGATACCGCTTCGGAGCCGCACCCGCACGATGACGGGGTTTCCACCGGCGAGGTTCGAATCGATCAGCTGATACGAAGCCAGGTCTTCGTATGCGTGCCGGACGCGATCGGGCGCGAACCACGCCGCGCGGTCCCAATAAATCCAGCCGCGCTCGGTATATCCGTCAACGCCAGTTAAAAACCAGTTTAACTGCTGCGGATCGGTCTCGACGCCATAAAACTTGAACACCATCGCCGCGGCAGCCACGGCGCAGCCTTCGCCGCCGAGGGTGCCATTGTCTTCGACTCCACCCAGCGGATCGTCGCGCCATTTCTCATCGGACTGGCGGAACGACGGCACTGCCAGCTCGACGCGATGAAAAAAATAACGCCCGCCCCGCGGCGAGAGTTTTCGTTTCCAAGTCCAGTCGATGTGTACGGCAAGCGCGCCGACGAGCAGAAGGATGAAAATGATGAAAGGCAGGCGGTGTTTCAAGGCATCGAACCTAACCCGCATTTTTTTGCTAGCCCACGGAAAATATGCCGAAGAGACCGCTACTTCGCAGGAAGCAGCTGGGATTGCACCGCGTTACGGACTTAGCCAATGGCGCGCTCTGCGATTCGCTTTTCATTGGCGCCTGCGCGAAACTCTTTGCGCTGGACTGCGCTGCTTTCCCGGAGCCAAATCGACGTATAAAAACGGTGAGATTAATCGTTCTGAGCGTGTTACTCGCGATGACTTTGAATTTCGCGCGAGCAGAATGGCGTCTTGATGCGGATACGGGTGGCTTTTATGACAGTAATCTCTCCAATTCGGATCGTCGGTCGGATGAGAAAGACGATTGGGCATGGAAAACCGATGTGCGACTGGCGGACGGTTTTCAATTGTCCCGCGATCTTCGATTAAATCTTGCCGCTGATTTGCGCGGCCAGCTCTGGGATCGATTCGACGCATTCAATGAAATCGGCGCCGGCGCATCGGCTGGCCTGCGTTACCGATTCGGCTTGGGCCGTCAGGCCCCATGGATTTTGCTGGAGGAAAGAATAGGCTATGATCGCTTTCACGACAGTGATCGCAGCGGTTGGGACGAGTCACTTCGTCTTCACGGCGGAATCGCAATCTCGGAACGGATCGCACTCGAAGCCGGCTACATATTCGGAAATTTTGCGGCATCCGACGATTTCTGGGATGAGCAGGGCCACACCGCCAACGCGCGTGTGATTGTCGATCTGACGTCGTCATTGCAAGTCGTGCTCGGATATACTTATCGCGACGGCGACGTCGTTTCCTACGCGGTCCCGCCGCGGCCCGACATTCTCCTGCTTACGTCCCAACTCCAACCAGTCACAACTTTCGGTGCCAACCCGCTCTACACGGCATATCGACTTCGAGGTCAGACCCACGCCGTCTCCGTTTCCGCCGGATACGCGTTGACGAAATATTTGTCCATTCAGTTGGCTTACGAGTACGCCGTGACTTCACACGACCCGCTGCAATACGAAAACCATTTGGTTGAGGCGAAGGTCGCATTTGCTTATTAAATGAACCTGTTGCGCGTCCGCGTCCTACTCGCCGCTTTTGGGTTGTGCCACAGTCTGCACGCCGGTGCACTCGACGTTACAGTTAAAGACGGTAACGGCAGACTCGTTTGCGACGCAGTCGTCTACGCGAAAGGAAAGGCCGCGCCCTCCACGCCTGCCAAAAAGCAAAGGATCATCGATCAGCGAGACAAACAGTTCGTTCCCTATGTAACCGCGCTTCAGGTCGGCACGTCGGTCTTCTTTCCAAACAACGACAACATTCGCCATCACGTCTATTCGTTGTCGCCCGCAAAAAAATTCGAGCTGCCGCTTTATGCCGGCGTCCCGGCCGAGCCGGTCGCTTTCGACAAGGAAGGATTCGTCACGCTCGGATGCAATATCCACGATTGGATGATTGCTTATGTGGCAGTGCTGGCGACGCCGTATTTTGAGGTCACGGGCAAAGAAGGCCGCGCCCGGTTAAAGGATCTGCCACCGGGACAATATATCGTCGAGGTCTGGCAACCGTCGCTCAAAGGCACGCCTGAAAAATTCGCGCAACATGTCGATCTTGCCGCGCGGGACGCGAAAGAGTTGCTCTTCACTCTGGATCTGAAGCCGGACTTTCGCGCAAACCGCGCTCCTGGGTCATTGACCGGAGGATATCGCTGAAATTTCGATTCCGCAGGTTCAGAAACCGGCTGCTCTTCTTCCTGGTCGCTCTTTTAACGCTGCTGCAAAGTGCGACTTATCTCGTCGTCAGGCACGCCAACCGCCAGCATGCGCTTGCCCAGATCGAGGTTTTCGAAAAGCTGATCGAGCAACGCAATCAACAGATCACCTCCGCGGCAGCGATTCTTTCGCGTGATCACGCCTTTCAGGAAGCTTTCGCCGGCGCGGACCAGGATCGCGCGACCACCTTATCGGCATTGGAAAGTCTTCAGGGCCGGATCAAGGCCGATGTCGTCCTGATCGCGTCCCTCGAAAAGGAACTTCTTTTCGATATGCACCGGCCGGAACTGCACGGTGTTCCATTTCCTTTTCCTAAATTGATCGACAAAGCGGAAACGACTGAATCGACTTACGCATTTGTTCTTCTCGATAATGGACTTTACGCGATGGCGGTCACGCCGCTGCTCGCGCCCGATCCAATCGCGTGGCTCTGTCCCGGATTTCGCATCGACGATAATTTCGCACGAGAGATCAAGGCATACACCGATTTGGAGATTACGTTTTTGAGCGGGCAGAATTCCTTCGGCACCACCTTCGATGAAAAACGGCGCGCTGTGCTGATGTCGGTTCTGCGCGGGAGCGCGCCACCCGCGAAACAGATTGTCGATGTTGGCGTCGCTGGCGAAACCTTCCTCAGTTGTTCGGTGCCGCTGCCGGCGGAGAATGGAAACCCGATCGCGCTTCTGCAACGATCGCTCGACAAGGAACTCGCGCCGTATGTTCGGCTTGAGCACACCTATTTGAGTCTGGCGCTGCTTGGTCTCGCAGTCTCCGCTGCGCTGGGAATCTGGATCGCGCGCGGCGTCTCGAGGCCTGTGCTCCAGCTCGCCGAAGGTGCGCGCGAAATCGCGACCGGCAATTATCGGCATCGCGTCGAGCTCAAGCAGGGGGACGAGCTCGGTTCGCTCGCCGCTTCGTTCAATCAAATGAGCGAAGGTCTGGCCGAACGCGATCGTGTTCGGGATTTGTTAGGGAAAGTGGTCTCGCCGGAAGTGGCGGCGGAGCTGTTGCGTAAAGATGTCGTGCTTGGTGGAGAAGAACGCCAGGTGACCGTTCTCTTCTCAGACCTGCGCAATTTCACCAGCCTGAGCGAAGCGCTTTCGCCGCAGGAGATGTTGGGGATTTTAAATCATTATTTCACTCGCATGGGCGGGATAGTCGAGAACTACGGGGGCGTGGTGGACAAATACATTGGCGACGCGCTCATGGCGCTGTTCGGCGCGCCGCTCGGCAATCCGGACGATGCCGATCGCGCAATGAAGAGCGCGCTCGAAATGATTGCGGCGTTGGAAGACTTAAATCGGCATT
>QHRC01000229.1:585-2293 GCA_003219995.1 Verrucomicrobiota bacterium | reverse complement strand
AGGTCGGTTGGGAAATGGAGCGGCGTCAAAATCGGCGAAAGCGCGCGGCTCAGCAGATCGATTCCACCCGCCCCTTTGAACATGCCTATCGCCACCAGCATCGTCACCAGAAACGGAATGATCTTGAGAATCACGCCGAAGCTTTCCTTCGCGCCCTCCACAAATTCCTCATAAACTTTTACGCCCCGCGCCGCGGCGTAGAGCGGGAAAAAGCTGAGCAAAAATGGGATCGCCAGGATCGACAACGCGTTCACGCTCCGGACAAAAACGTTTTGCGCGGCGACTTCCGGAGCCATTGAAAGACCAAATAAAGTTGGCGCCGCCATCCGCAGGAAAAGCATCATGAAAAAAACGCCCAGCAGCACCAGCGCGATTAAGCCCCACGGTGCTAGGCTGGTCGCCGGCGGCGGCGCTAGCGATTCATCGTCAAACGCGATTTTAGCCGTAGGCGTTGTCGCCGACCGATAGGGCGAATCATCCGCAACCGGGGTCGGTGGTCGCCTCGGCTGAAAGATCGACAATTTCTCAAAAAACTTTACTGAAACGATCGCGACCGTCGCTGCGCACAAGGTCGCGAGCAGCGCGGTGCCGACAATTGCGGTCGGCCGCGTCGATCCGGACGCGGCGAGAATGGCGATTGCGGTTGCCGGGATCAATTGCACCGAGCTCGTATTGATCGCCAGAAAAGTGCACATCGCATTGGTTGCGACGCCGGGCCGCGGATTGAGCGTTTCCAAATCGCGCATCGCGCGCAGTCCCAGCGGTGTCGCTGCATTACCGAGACCGAGCATGTTCGCCGCCATGTTCATCAACATCGATCCCATCGCCGGATGTTGCGGCGGCACGTCCGGGAAAAGGCGGCGCATGACCGGCCGCAAACCTCGCGCGATCCGCTGCACCAGTCCGGCGCGCTCGGCCAGGCGCATCACGCCCAGCCACAACGCCATGATCCCGATCAACCCGAGCGCGATCGTCACCGCCGTCTTCGCGCCGTCAAACGCTCCACTGGTCACATCTTTCAAACGATCGTTCCACCCGCCGATCGCGACCGCCAGCAAAACGAGCGCAAGCCAGATGTAATTGAGCACGACAAATGTTGTAGCCGTGGTCGCTGATCGCGGCCAGCCGATATTGCGTTGGCCTGCCGTTAATCGGCCCACGCACCTTGTCTTCCACACGCGTTCTGCGATACTCAGGTCATGGAGATCGTCTTCACCGTCACTCAGGAGGTCGACGGTGGCTTCGTGGCCGAATGTCTCTCGCACGACATTTTCACTCAGGGAAACACGTGGGATGAATTGCGGGCAAACGTCCGCGAGGCGGTGTCGGGTTACTTTTTCGATCAGCCCAAACCGACGGCAGTTCGCCTGCATTTGGTTCGCGATGAAGTGATGGCCGTGGCGTGAAGCTGCCGCGTGATCTGAGCGGAGCAGAGTTGGTGAAATTGCTCTGCAAATATTATGGCTACCGGCGCGTGCATCAGGAAGGCAGCCATATCATCATCGAGACCGATACCCCACAGCGACATCGCATTTCAATTCCCGACCACTCGCCGCTTAGGATCGGAACGCTCAACGCGATCCTCAAAGCGGTTGCGAAAGCTCAGGGCTTGAAAAGGGAAGAAATCCTGCGGCACTTATGAGTGCGCAAGCCAGATGTAATTCAGCACGACAAATGTTGTAGCCGTGGTCGCTGACCCCGGCCAGTC
>QHRC01000229.1:0-455 GCA_003219995.1 Verrucomicrobiota bacterium | reverse complement strand
GCACGCCGCCGGTGATAAAATGATGCGCACGCATCCGTTGCCAGCGCGGCAGAAAAGCCAGCAACCCCAAAATGCTCAGGATCACCACCACTGCGTCGAAGCTCGCGCGTTGCCAGTAGCTGCGGAACACGAAAGAGTTTCCGAATGCGAGTGTTGATCTTGTTGAAGCATCTGGAGGCCTATCTGGATGGATTGGAGCATCGCTTTAACAACCGGAAGAATAAGTTTCTGTTTCGGGATACACTTTTGAAGCTGGTTAAGGCGGAGAAGCTCCCGTATCGGGAGTTGATGGAGGCTGCGTAGGTGTCGGTACAGGAGGTTCCCCTACATGTCTTAAAAAAGGATTATTGAAACCCGGAATGTACGCTGGTTCTCCTCCCATTTGTTCTGCCGGAGGCGTGGATACGCTATATTCATTCCCAGATGCATCCCTCAGGGAAATGGTGATCTCATAC
>QHRC01000228.1 GCA_003219995.1 Verrucomicrobiota bacterium | reverse complement strand
CCCGGCGAAGGCGCGATTCTGCGAGAGGGCGTAAAAAAAATCGCTGCATTTCGCGACGAAGCCGGAACGCTGCACAAATTTTCGGCAGTGTGTCCGCATTTGAAATGCATGGTGCGATGGGATGGTGCCGAAAAGACATGGGACTGCCCCTGTCACGGTTCGCGCTTCGATTCACTTGGTCGTGTGGTGAATGGCCCTTCAATCAGCGATCTGGAACCGATAGTTGACTCACACAAGATCGACAAGGTAGATCATTGACGTGAGCGCTGATACTCTCTGCTGGACGGACATCCCGGTAACCAATCTCGATCGCGCGATCAAATTTTATTCAGCGGTCCTGGGCAACGAGGTCAGGAAGATGTCGGAGGCAGGATTCGAATACGGGCTGCTGCCGCACCAAGAACAGAATGCGTCCGGCTGTCTGTGCGTGGCCGGTGATAGCGGAGGCAACAAGAATCAGCCATCACAAACTGGCCCGCTTATTTATCTTTCGGTGGAAGGCCGGCTCAACGACGCAGTCAAAGCGGCCCGCGCAAATGGCGGCAAAGTTTTGCAAGAAAAGCAGCAGATCGGCCCGCACGGTTTTCGCGCCGTCATCGTTGACTCGGAAGGCAATCGGATCGCACTCCATTCGTCCGCAGGTTAATGTTTGACCTATGGGAGACCCACGAAACGTCGCACACGCCAAGAAGGTCAGCCAAGAGAAGCATCACAAGGCAGATCATCCGGCGGGCAAAAAAGCGCAACAGGCGCAGAAAAAACAACCTACTGCTGAAGAGAGTCCCGCCGTTAAGGCTGCTGAACCTGCCAAACCGGAGCCGAAACAGTTGGAAAAGTCGCTGGCGGTTCTCGCCAAACTTCGGGAATTGGAGTTTCAGTCGCGCGGCAATATCGAAAAGCTGGCTGAACTCAGCTTGACGATCGAGGACGAGCTCAAGCAGAAGGCTTTCGTTGAACCGATTGGGACTCTCTACTCCGCTCAAGACGCCTTCCATTCCAAGATCGTAGCGCTGATCGCAAACTACGAAGCGGAGTGCGAGCGTTTGAAGCCGAAGGGTTAGATTTCGGCGTTAATCGCAATCTCGTTTGGTCTGAGCGTTTCCAATTTCAACGAAAACCAGCCAGCGTGTAGATCAATCCGAGCAGTCCGCTGCCGAGGACGACTGGAATAATATCCCATTTCCAGCGCAGCATTCCGACAAACGCGACTGCGCTAATGGCGAGCGCGAACCAGTCAATTGCGGCGCGGCCGGGAAAGAGCGCGTTGATTGCGAACCAAACTGCCAGGTTCATCACCACACCTACGACTGCCGCAGTAATCGCGGAAAGCGCGGCAGTGAGTTTCACATTGCCCCGCAATTGCTCGATATGCGGTCCGCCCAAAAAAATAAAAAGAAAACTAGGCGTAAACGTGGCCCAGGTCGTGATGAGCGCACCGAGCGTGCCGGCGAAAAGCGACGATAAACCTTCCGGATGCTGCCAAGCGCCAACAAATCCGACGAATTGCAAAACCATGATCAAAGGCCCCGGGGTTGTTTCGGCAAGACCGAGTCCATCCATCATCTGACCAGGCTTGAGCCAGCCATAATGAAAGAGCGCTTGTTGCGCGACGTACGGCAGCACGGCGTAGGCTCCGCCAAATGTAACGATCGCCGCTTTGCTGAAAAATAATCCTTCCTTGAACAGCGTGCTCTCCCAGCCTCTGCACCAACCGACGGCCACCGTCGGCGCAAACCACAACGGAACCCAAACTAAAATCAATTTGGTTGCTCGCGCCCACGACGGCCGCGTGTGTTCGGGCGACTCCGCCGCATCGCTCAGCACGGATTCGTCAACGACTCCGTTGTGACCGCTAACGACATCAAATTTCGTTTTCCAAAATTGGCCGCCGATCAATCCGATTACGCCGGCGCCGAGAATAATGACCGGAAACGGCGCATGGAAAAAGAAGATCGCCACGAAAGCGAGCGCGGCGAGCATCCACATGATTTCGTTCTTGAGCGCTTTGCGCCCGATGTGAATGACTGCAACGGCGACGATAGCCATGACCGCGGGCTTCAATCCGTAAAAGATCGCCGCGATCAACGGGACATGGCCGAAGGCAGCGTAAACATAACTGAGCGCCCAAAGAATGAAGACCGATGGAATCAAGAAAAACGCGCCGGCGACGATCCCGCCCCAGGTTTTGTGCAGGAGCCAGCCAATATAAATGGCGAGCTGGATCGCTTCGGGCCCGGGCAAGAGCATGCAATAATTCAGCGCGTGAAGAAACCGCGATTGACTGATCCATTTCTTTTTCTCCACCAGCTCGGTCTGCATGATCGCGATCTGGCCGGTCGGCCCACCGAACGAGATAAATCCAAGCTTCAACCAAAACCGGAACGCCTCGCCAAACGAGGGAGCCGCATTTCGCTGGCGCGAAGCGTCGATTTGCGAATTCATTTCGAACAATTCTGCGCAGGCATCCGTCCAAAAAAAACAACCATGAAAACACCAAAACTATTC
>QHRC01000227.1 GCA_003219995.1 Verrucomicrobiota bacterium | reverse complement strand
TTCCACAGCAATCGCGCCTTATCTGGTTCGCAGGCTTTGCCATGTTGCTGACAGTAAGCTTTGCCCAGCCTCTGATTTCGCTTGTCCGTTTCGCCGCACCCAGCAGCTTAAATTCGTATATTTTGCTCGTGCCGTTTATTTCCGCCTACCTCTTCTACATCCGCGGTAAGCAGTTGCCCAAAACATATAAGTCTTCTCCCGGTTGGGCGATAATTCCGCTGTGTGGCGGACTGGTCACCCTGGCGGCAGCATGGATGAAAAATGCCGCTCTCCAGAGCGACGATTATTTTGCGTTAATGACTCTATCGTTTGTCTGCCTCCTCGCCGCCGGCGGATTTCTTTTTCTTGGAAAACGGTGGATGGCGGCCGCGAGCTTTCCATTCGCGTTCTTGATTTTCATGGTGCCCATGCCCAACGCCATGGCCGTTACCATCGAAGCAGGACTAAAACTGGCTTCCGCCGAAGCTGCGAATCTGTTCTTCAGCATAGCTGGCACTCCGGTCTTGCGGGAAGGCACATTCTTCCAATTACCGAATATTGTCATTCAAGTTGCTCAGGAGTGCAGCGGCATCCGCTCCAGCTTGATCCTTTTCATCACTGGTCTGCTGGCCGGCAATCTGTTTCTCAAGAGCACGTGGCGGCGGACTGTATTGGTCTGTTTCGTGATCCCTTTGGGAATCCTGCGCAATGGATTCCGAGTGTTTGTCATCGGCACGCTTTGTGTCCACTTCGGCCCGCAGATGATCCACAGCATCATCCATCGCCGCGGGGGGCCAATATTCTTTGCGCTCTCTCTCATTCCTTTGTTTTTATTGCTGTGGTGGTTGCGGCGGGGCGAAGAAACAGAGCGGAGATCAGAGGACAGAGGTCGGAGGGCAGACGTCGGCCCATAGGCCTATGGCCCGGCGGGGTCGACGATCTGTACTTGCTTTCCCGTTTTTCTTGAGCAAAACTCAGCGATGGATAGTCCACAGAGGAGTAAGAATGTGTTTTCAATTGTGCCCGCCGCGTTATACCGAATGAAGCCATTCAGCATAATCGGGTCCGCTGCTTGTGTACTCGTCCTTTTTTGCAGCGGCTGCGAAACCGCTTCGTACGCGCCGCTCCCGGAACAACCGACGGCTACTACGACAGTCAGGCTCTCGCCAGGAGACGTGATCAAGCTTGTATTTCCTGGAACTAAAGAGCTCGACCAGTCACAGAAAATTCGCGCTGACGGGAAGGTGAGTCTGCCGCTTGTTGGCGAAGTAGCGGCATCTGGCAAAACACTTTCTGAATTTCAAAGTGAACTGGCCGGCCTCTACAAAGGACAACTAAGAAACAATGAGGTCCTGGTTACTTTGGAAAGTGGCACGGCGACGGTGATCGTTTCCGGCTCTGTCAGCAAACCCGGGAAATTCACTTTTGACCGCCCCACAACCGTTTTCCAAGCGATCATGGAAGCGGGTGGAGCGAGTGAATACGGAAACATCGGCAAAGTCCATCTCGTTCGGACGGTCAGCGGCGAACAGCATACTCAGGTTCTCAACCTAAAATCTGCGATGACCGGTCAAACCACGAAAGTTAACTACGTCAAGGATGGCGATGTGGTCTACGTGACACAGCGGATTTTTTAACTTCGTCGGCGCGCTGCGTCGCCGGAGACAGGCGGCGTTGATAGATTTTCCGTGCTACGGCAAGCCGCAATGGAGCGCCTGACGAAAGATTCTTGTAATCCGAACGGCTGGGGAAGATCTCGACTGCCTGCACATGGTCCGGTCAAGCGTAGGAACGACTTCGCGAGCAAGCACAAGGTTTGCTGTTTTTCCTTCCATTTACCCTGGGTTTGTCTCAAATGATCAGAATGCTTGGAAAGCATTCTCTCGCGTCGGCGATTGTGGCGGCCGCTTTTCTCTCTTTTCAGGCGGGAGGCGTCCGCGGGCAGGAGGAGGAGCCACCGGTGGAAGCTACTCCAATTCCGGGAACTGTGGAAGCTACCCCAATTCCGGGGACTGCGGTGGAAGCGACCCCGACTCCGACTCCAGCGGAGGCAACTCCAACTCCGGCGACTGCGGTGGAAGCGGCTGGTTCGGGGATTCCGATCGAAGCGGGTACAACCCCGGGCTCGCCCATCTCGACAACTGCGACGCAAGCGGGTGTTCCAGGTCCGGCCAGTGCAAGGCCCAGCGGGATCAGTCTGCGCTCGACGGCGTATGTCCCTCTCACCATTTCTCTTTCTGTGCACGAGGGTTTCGACGACAATTTTCGGACAATGCAGTCGGCGCGCAGCTCATGGTATACCAGTCCAGCGGTTTCGCTCTTATATAGTTTGCCGACAACTGCGACGCAAGCGGGTGTTCCAGGTCCGGCCAGTGCAAGGCCCAGCGGGATCAGTCTGCGCTCGACGGCGTATGTCCCTCTCACCATTTCTCTTTCTGTGCACGAGGGTTTCGACGACAATTTTCGGACAATGCAGTCGGCGCGCAGCTCATGGTATACCAGTCCAGCGGTTTCGCTCTTATATAGTTTGCCCGGCACTGCGACGCAGGTCAAAGTCCACTCAGGTGTAAGTTTTACCTACTACTACGCGGGTCAGGGGAGCGGAGGAGGAGGAGGAGGAGGAGGAGGACAACGGAACGATATTA
>QHRC01000226.1 GCA_003219995.1 Verrucomicrobiota bacterium | reverse complement strand
CGTTGGATCGACAACTACGACGCGGTGATCGTGAGCTGTCCGGAGTATAAGCACGAGATGAAGCCGCCGCAGCGCGTCTTGATGCCGGCGATCAATCCGTTCAACATCAAGAACCGCGAGTTGAGCGACCGGGAGATTGATGAGCGGCTCGCGCATTACGAAATTCCGACCGACCTGCCGTTGGTCGTACAAATCTCGCGCTTCGATCCATGGAAAGATCCGGAGGGGGTGGTAAAAGACTTCAAGCTTGCCCGCAAGGAAATCGAGGCCACGCTTGTTTTGCTCGGCAATTTCGCGACCGACGATCCCGAAGGCAGCAAGATTTTTGAATCGCTGCGCGCTTGTCAGGAAGAACGGATTCTGATTTCGACCAAGGGAGATGACACCGCCCTGGTCAATGCATTGCAAACACGCGCGGCAGTGGTTTTGCAAAAATCGTTGCGCGAAGGCTTCGGCCTCACCGTTTCGGAAGCAATGTGGAAGGGCCGGCCGGTGATCGGCGGAAATGTAGGCGGCATCCGCTACCAGATCGAAGATGAAGTGAACGGTTTTCTCGTTTCATCAATTGAAGAAGCGGCCGAGCGCATGGTGCGCCTGCTCAAAGACCAAAAACTCCGGGAAAGAATGGGGAAGAAAGCTCACGAAACAGTGCGCGAGAAGTTTTTGCTCATCCGTTATGTCGAGCAATACCTCGATCTCTTTGGCGCGTTCGATAAAGACTTCAGTTTGCGAGAATAACGCGCTCTCTCGCATCCCGTTTTCATGGCAGGACCAGTTCCATTCGGTCGTGGGCAATTTCCGTTTCAAGGCCGCGCTCAGCGGCTAGCGCGCGCAGCTTGGCCGCGAGCTTACGCTCGTCGCCAGTAACAATTTCTGAGCCGCAGTGTGTAATGATGGCGCGCGGAACACCTTCTTTTGCGCACCAAGTAAGCTGCGTACGAACAGGCGCATGGCCGATCAACGTGCCGCCGCGTTTGCGAACCAAGGAGCGGGTCAGCGTCGCGCCGTCGCCGATGTAAACCTGCACCTCTCTCAACGCCGCCTTGCGGTCGTGGATGAAGAGGAGATCAGGCCCGTAAAAAATCAAGGCACGACCCGCGCGAACGCGGTATCCCACAGCCGGAGCCAAGATCGAGTGCTCGACCGGGAACGCTTCGAAAGTGATGCCGCAAATCTGGGTGGGCATGCGTACCTTAATCAGCTGGCGACTCCGAAAGCGTTCGCGAGCCCCGATTTTTTCGGGGTTGTCGATCTTGCCGCCTCGCAATGTTCGCCACGTCTTCTCCGGCGCATGCACCGGGCAAGGCGCGCCGTTTCGCAGTCCCCAGGCATGGTCCGGATGCGCGTGCGTAAGCACAATCGCGTCGGGATGTAGCCGCTCAAATTTTCCCAACCAATCCAGGCCGCAATCCATCATCACCTTGGCGCCGCGATACGACACGAGCAGCGAGCTGTGCATGCGATGCCGCCGCGTCCGCGCTTCGATTTCCCCAAGCGTGCCGAGAAACGTGAGCTTCACACGGACAAGATATCTGGCGATGCAGACGGCTTCGAGGACAACCGCCCGCCCTTTGGCCGGCGATTTCGTTGTTGTGACGGAGAAAAATCGTTCGCCTCGGATCAACCATGTCTCATGGGGCCGGCTCGAGATCGAGGGAAGAGCCGAGCCGTACAAGGATGCAAAGCTTTTTCCCGGAGGATCGCGTGAATGGAACTGGCGGGAAACAGGCACCAATCATGTGCCCGGTATTCAGCAAGCTGACGTGCAGGAACTGCTCGATCACGGCGCTAAAATCATCGTGCTCTCGCGCGGAATGAAGGAATGCCTCGAAGTTCCAACCGAAACCCTGGAGTTCTTGAAAAAGAGGCAGATCGAGGCGCACGTGTTGCCTACGGCTGAGGCGGCGCAACTTTACAACCGACTCGCAGAAACAGAGTGGGTAGGCGGACTGTTCCACACGACATGCTGAAGAGCTGCCGTGGATTGCTTCATCAGCCTGGATTCAGCGCTTGAATCCTGCCTGACAGTTTCGAGACGAGTCGCTCGCGATTGTCCGGGCGAACCTCGATTAGTGTCACATCAGGACGCGACTTAATCGCGTCGGTAAACGGCAGGGATCGCGCGAAGATTGTCGCGAGGAGCGGGACTTCGCTGTCAAGCGTCTCGTTTACTGCGTCCCGAAAAATCGGCGAACGGATTTCCATCGGACCGATTTCATCGATGACGACAAGCCGCTGCGCCTGCA
>QHRC01000225.1 GCA_003219995.1 Verrucomicrobiota bacterium | reverse complement strand
TCGGGTCTGATTTGAGCGCTTCTTCGAGTTCACCCTGCGCGTACGCTAAGTCGCCCTGCCTAATAGCAAGAGTTGCCCAAGCTAAATGATAGTAGAGGTCCTTTTCTTCTGGGATTCTCCGCAGTTGCTCCTGCGTCTCTTCGATTTCCTCGTCCGTCCGCGCCGTATCGGCCAAAACGAGCAGGGCTTCTTCTTGATCGGCCGATTCCTGGAGAATCGACATCGCTTCTTGCCTAGCCTTGGCACCTTCTCCGAGAGCGGCTAGCACCGTGGCCAGCTTCGTGCTAACAGCGATGTTATCTGGAACGAGCTCCCGTGCCCTTGAAAGATAAGGATACGCTTGCAGGATCGCTCCTTCTTCGAACCAGATGAAGCCTAATTGTTGAATCGCCGTCGCGTCGTTTCGATCTATCCGCAGCAAGTTCAAGTATTCTATTTTCGCCTTGTCATATTCTCCGGTTTTGAAATAGCGATCTGCCCGCTCAAGAATACGCATCTTCTTCTTTTCGCCAGCACCACAGCCAAGAAGTAGCGTTGTGAGCAGGAGGCCGAGCGTTATGGGTAGAGTGATCCCGCGGAGAGGGTTCATTTGTTTCTTTTCGTCGCTTTCCGGCTTAGGAGAGAGCCTTAAGATGAGGGGTCGACGGAGCCATCACCACATCGCAGTTTTGCAGAAGCAGGTTCAAGTTTTCTGCGGCTCGGGAGCTTCCTCCTTCTCAGCCTCGGCCGAGTTTCGCGCGTTCGCGTCGCGTTTGCTGATCCCGAGCTTCTCCATTAACTCATACAGTGTCGGGCGGCTCACGCCCAGTTCCGTCGCCGCAGAACTAATGCGGCCGGAATGCTTCTTGAGAGCTTGCTCGACCATCTCGCGCTCGAGATTTTCGCGTGCCTCCCTCAGAGTGGAGGGCGGAATGACATCTGCACTGTCGCTCAACTCGAGATCGCTCGCGGTTACGCGCTTCCCATCGGCCATGATCACACCCCGTTTTATGCGATTCTGAAGTTCGCGGACGTTCCCGGGCCAGCTGTGACGTTTCACGGCCCGGAGCGCATCCGCCGCAAATGACAAAGCGCCCTTCTCACATTGCGCAGCGAACTGGTGCAAAAATGACCTCGCCAAAAGATCGACATCTTCACCTCGACCGCGGAGAGGCGGCATTTTGATCACCACAACGGCGAGCCGAAAATACAAATCTTCTCGAAATTTTCCCTTCGCTACTGTCTCCTTCAAGTCGGCGTTTGTCGCGGCGATGATCCGCGTGTCGATCTGAATTTCCTGCCGGCCGCCGACACGTTGGAACCGTTGCTCCTGCAAAAACCGCAACAGCTTGACCTGAATCGGCGGCGGCAGCTCACCGATCTCGTCTAGAAACAAAGTTCCGCCACCGGCGCTTTCCATCAGGCCCTTGCGTTGTATGTGCGCGCCAGTGAAGGCGCCTTTTTCGTGTCCAAACAACTCGCTCTCGAGCAGGTTTTCTGGAATCGCATTGCAGTTGATCGCGATAAACGGCCCATCTTTGCGCGAACTGCGTCGGTGTATCGCCAGAGCTGCCATTTCCTTGCCAGTCCCGCTCTCTCCCAATAGAAGCACGGGGGCGTCAGTCGTCGCCACCTTGCGAATAAAAGCGAACACTCCTTGCATTTGCGGACTGGTTCCAAGCATATCTTCGAACACATCTGGTCGCAGTTTGCGCTCCATCTCTCGATACTCATTTTCAAGGTTCCTCACGTAGATGCAGCGATGGAGGATCAACTTGAGCTCCTCTAAATCCACGGGCTTGCACAAGAAATCATAAGCGCCGGCTCCCACAGCTTGGATGGCGTTATTCTTTTCTCCCTGCCCGGAAATAACGATGACCTTGGCGTTTTTTTCGATCGTGAGCAATCCTGACAACGTGGCGAGACCTTCCTCGCATGAATTAGGATTGGGTGGCAGACCGAGGTCAAGTAGCGTGGCAACAGGCTGGGCAGCTTTAAAATTTTCCAGAGCGCCGGCCCGATCCTCAACCAGGACGGTGTCGTAGTCCGGGCTGAGCGCCCACTTCATCTGCGTTCGAATTTCTTCGTCGTCATCAACGATGAGCAACTTGGGCTTCATAATGACTGGGATTGCAACGGTAACATCACGTGAAAGGTCGTGCCCGATCCAATTTCGCTCTGCGCCTGAACAGTACCACAATGGGCCTCAACAATCATCTTGGCTTGAAACATCCCGATACCGAGTCCCTTTTTCTTCGTCGTCTGGAAGGGACGGAAGAGCGAATCCCGGAGGAATGCTGGACTCATTCCGCACCCGTTATCGGTAACCGAAATGGCAATCCAGCCGTCGCTTTGGCTGGTCTCCACCTCAACCTGACCACCCGTGCCCACTGCATCCCGTGCGTTGAGAAGCAAATTCGTTATTACACTGCGAAGCTGTTCCCGGTCCGCTTTCAGCTTTGGGAGTGGCTGAAGTTTCGTCACAATTTTGACTTCCGATATACCGTTCAATTTTTCGAGCTCCTCAGCTATCAGTCCATTAAGATCGAATTCCACTGGTTGAAGGTCGAGCTTGTGTCG
>QHRC01000236.1 GCA_003219995.1 Verrucomicrobiota bacterium | reverse complement strand
GACGTAACCCTGGGCGTCGAGATAATCGCGCGTTGCTTTGGCCACGCGATGGCGCACCCGCAAATTGCGAGAGAGCTGCGGACGCCGCAGGTCATAATAGCGGTACGTCATGCGCAAATCCTCGTTGTGAATCTCGGCATCGATCGGGAACGGGAGGGTGTCGGCGCGATTCAGAATTCGCAATCGGTTCGGAATTACCTCAATGTCGCCGGTAGCAAGTTTCGGATTCTCCGTTCCGGGCACGCGGGGCGCGACTTTACCCGTGACCTGGATCACGTCTTCACTGTGCAAACGATGCGCCTCCTTCGCGACCTCGGCGTTTTCCTCCGGGCGAAACACGACTTGCGTTAGTCCCTCACGATCGCGCAGGTCGATAAAAATCACGCCGCCATGATCGCGCGAAACATTCACCCACCCGGCGAGCGTGACTTGCTTGCCGATGTCGATCTTGCGAAGGGAATTGCAGTCGTGCGTGCGATACATCTGTTTTGTCATTCCGAGCGAAGTTGAGGAATCCCGTTGCGGTAGCTTTAAGGTTTCGCGGCGGGATCCTTCGACTTCGCTACAAGCTTAAGTGTGCTTGCAAATGCGCAAGTAACTCCTCGTTCGCGACAAGCGTTTCCTCGCGCGTGGCCAGGGTTTTCACCTTCACCTGCGGCCATTCATCGCCGTAAAGAAGCGCAATGCTTGCGCCTAAATCTTCCGCGGTTTGAAACTGCCGCGCGACTTTCCCGGGCGTGAGCGGATAATCGACACGATAGCCGCGGTCGCGAAGTTGTTGAATTTGCCCAAGGGCATCGGCGCGGCGCTCTTCCTTTGCGATCACAATGTAGATGTTGATCTTTTGTTCGACGGCGGTCGCTTTTTCCATGGCTTCGCCTGCGGTGGCGGTTTCGCCGATCAATTCGCCCAGGACGACGTCGCCCATTGCGAACCCGAGTGCCGGCTGCGAGGCCGAGCCGTCGCTCAGCTGTTCGATCAAGTTGTCGTAACGACCTCCGCCAGCAATGGCGCGAAATTTCCCAGCGCGATCGAACACTTCGAAAACGATCCCGGTGTAGTAAGCCAATCCTCGCACGATCCGGACATCGACATCGACAAAATTGGCCAGGCCGCAGGCGCGCAGACCATCGACAAGTCGATCGAGCTTTTCGCTCTTGCCCCCTTTGCTCAAAATTCTCAGCACCGGCTCAGCGAGCTGGCCAAGTTTTTCGCTCGTCTTCTCGCGCGGCTCGCGCCCAAGTTTGTCGATCGTTTGCAGGATTTCGTCCCAGCGTTCGGAGGCAATTTCTTGGGAACGCAGGAAATCAGTCCAAAATTCGCGGTCGCTGATTCGCACGACGAAGTCTCTTTCTGTGAAACCGAACGCGCGCACGATGTCGATGCACAGCGAGACCAGCTCGATATCGGCGGCGAGCGCCGTTTCCCCGACAATGTCGCAGTTGAGCTGGAAATGTTCGCGCAACCGGCCGCGCTGCTGTTTTTCGTAACGGAAAAATTGACCGATGGAAAACCACTTCAGCGGCTTTTTGAATTCGCGCTCGTGGGCTGCGACCACCCGCGCAAGGCTTGGCGTCAACTCGGGCCGCAGGGCGACTTCACGCTGGCCTTTGTCAGTGAAATTGAAAAGCTGACCGACGATCTCATCGCCGCTTTTCTTTTTGTAAAGCTCAGTTGGTTCGAGGACGGGCCCTTCCCATTCGACAAAGCCGTAGCGGCGGGCCACTTCGCGCCATTTCGCGAAGATGTAATTCCGCGCTGCGCAATCGCTCGGCAAAAAATCGCGAAATCCGGGTAACGCTTGCATGGCAATCACGTGACAATGCAACCAGACGCGGTCGAACCTACGAAAGACAATTGGAGTTGAATAAACTCCTGCTGGAACAAGTCGGAGATAAACACGGCGGAGAGCATCCGTTTAACCAAAGCAAAGGACAAACATGAAAGAAACAAGATTAGTGAAAATGTTGTTGGCTGGCGCGGCTTGCGCAGCAGCGCTTAGCCTGGCGCTGGCCCAGGAGACCACAACCAGCACGACAACGAACGCTGCCACTGGTACGACGACTTCGTCGACCACGACCAGCACAGGGACCATCACAGCCTACACACCGGATTCGGATTACATCTCTTTCCGATCGACCACCGACACGGCGCCGGTGAAGTATTACTACAGCAAAGACACGACAATTCTAGATCCGGAAGGCAACACCGTAACCTGGTCGGCCGTTCGGCCAGATCTGCCCGCAACGGTCTATTATGTGCGCGAAGGCGATCGCATGATCGTGCGCAAGATCGTGCTGAGCGCGCAAGATCGTGCTGAGCAAGCCGACCGTGATCGAGAAGAAAGAAACCACGACAACCACGACCAAGCCGTAAGCAAAGACCGTTCGCAATCCGGCGAACAATCAAAAGCGCCCGCGGGATTTTGTTCCGCGAGCGCTTTTTGCTTTTCTGTGGTGGCGCTCTACGAGCGTCGCATTCTTAATTTCATCGGCGGTCATAGACCACCGCTACAGTATCAATCGGCGTACCCGTCCGGAAATTTCTCGTGCCATTTCCAGGCGCTCTCGATGATGGCCTCCAACGATTGAAATTTCGGCTGCCAACCAAGCTCGCGTTTGATTTTTTCTGATGAGGCAATCAACCGCGGCGGATCGCCGGGGCGGCGCGGCTTTTCCACGATGTCGATCTTGCGGCTGGTGACCTCACGGCAGGCTGCGATCACTTCGCGCACGCTCGCGCCGCCACCCGTGCCGAGATTGTAGAATTCACTTTTCGGAGATTTGAGCGCGAGAAT
>QHRC01000235.1:3057-3542 GCA_003219995.1 Verrucomicrobiota bacterium | reverse complement strand
TCGTACGGATAACCGTACGGGTACCACGGGAATCCGAAATCGAAGATGAACCACGAGCCGTCGACAAAACGGCAACGGTGGCCATGCCAGAAATGGTCGCGATTCCGATCCCAATCGCGATGCCAGTTGGCCGAATGCTGCGCGACGACGTGATTTCGCCAGTTTGCCGGTAGATTGTTTCCATTCCGGACCTGGACGTCGCGGTTTCTGACCGCTCCGTTACGCTCACCGACGCGATTCCCGGCTTGGCCGAGACGGTCATGGCGATTATTTCCGACGCGCGCAAGACTGTTGCCGCCAGCTTGATTTTGGATGCCGGTTCTTTCGCTGGCTGGATTTGCAACCCGGTCAAGGCGATTTCCGCGTTCAGCAAAGCGCGTCATATGACTACCGCGATCGAAGTGTCCAGGTGTGAATTGGCGCCCGCCAATCGCCGCGCCGCCGTTGATGTAATGCTGGCGAAACGCTGCGGACGATGGCGAACG
>QHRC01000235.1:0-2923 GCA_003219995.1 Verrucomicrobiota bacterium | reverse complement strand
TCCTCCACCACCGCCGTGATGGCCTCCTGCTTTTGCTTGAGCAATCATGGCCGCGCTCGCGAGGAGTGCGACCCAATAGAACTTAGTTTTCATGATTTGGATTTTCTTTTGTGTTGTTTTTCGTGTTTCGAAAAAATTTCTGATGACTCATTGCGCCAGATAACCTCCATCCACGACCAGTGACGTCCCGGTGGTGAATTTCGCGTCATCGGAACAGAGATAGAGAACCGCCGCTGCGATTTCTTCGCCGGCTCCAGTCCGTCCGACCGGGATAATGGAGGTAAGCGAATCACGTATCTCACCTTCCTTGCCAGCAAAGCGATCGAGCATATCAGTCGCGATGACGCCCGGCGCGACCGCGTTAACGCGAATGTGTTGTTTGGCGAACTCGAGCGCGATCGATTTGGTCAGACCTTCGACCGCGTGCTTGGACGCCATGTAGACGCTGGCCCCGGCTAAGCCAACATGCCCGGCCACGCTTGAATTGTTAACGATCGCACCACCGCCCGTTTTGAGCATGAGCGGGATTTCATGTCGCATGGAATTGAGAACGCCCCAGACATTGATGTCGAAGACGCGGCGATATTCGGCTTCGGTTGCCTGATCGAGCGGGCCTTTCCATTCGACGCCGGCGTTGTTAAACGCGACGTCGAGGCGGCCGTATTTGCCGACGGTAAAATCGACCATGGCTTTCACGTCGGCATCTTTGGCGACGTCCGCGCGAACGAATGCGGCATCGCCGCCAAGTTTCCTAATTTCATCGACGACCTGCGCGCCCTCTTTTTCACGGCGTCCGGTCAGAACAACCCTGGCGCCGGCGCGAGCAAACGCGATCGCGGTGGCTTTACCGATGCCGGAAGTTCCTCCGGTCACGAGTGCAACTTTTCCGTTCAGTTTTCCATTTTTCATTGTGTTCGTTTCACTTTCATTTTTTGTTTGTTATCCACAGAGAGAGAAGGCTGGTTGGTAGTTGTCGATCTTCGCGAAGTTGTGCGGCACCAGAACGCTTTCATGGCGCGTGTCTGCCGGCTGGAGATTGAGCTGCGCGATATGCGCTTCTACGAGGTCGGGCAAAAACAAATGCGGGAAAGACAATTCCCAGGCCTTTGCTTCCTCTTCGTCGAGGACGATCCGAACCAGGTCGCCCAAGCCGGGATAAGCCCGTTCATAGTCTCGTTGCAGACGGTTTTTAAGTTTGGAAACGGCACCCGGGAGATTCTGGAGGAAAACTGTCGCTGCTTTGGTGCTTTCATCAGTTTTCATGGGGTGTTTTGGTCTTTCGGTTTTTCGTGGGTTTATATTTGACTAGTCGTCTATAAAATTGGCAAAAAAGAGAAGATCATGAGGAAACAGCATCGGTCTGTTTCACGCCTAGAACATCCCTTGCGACCTCCTTGAAATCGCGGATCAATTCGACGTCGTTTTGGATTCGGGCTTGGGCGAGCGTCCCGTGATAACAGGCAAAAAGTGCCCTCGCCTTTGCTTCGGGATCCGGTGCTACAATCAACCCTTGCGCATGTGCGTCCCGAATAGCGGACTCGAAATACTTTATCTTCCGATCCCAGATGCGGTCAACAGTAGCGCGCACGCCCTGGTCCTGCGTGCTCACTTCGCTCCCGATGCTTAACAGAGGACATCCGAGGATGGAGCCGCACTCCTCTTGCAGTTCGGCCAGACGGTCGTGGACATAATCGAAGTAGCGATCGAACCGCTCAAGAGGTGGAACTGTAGGAGAAAAAAGAGCATCCATGTTCGCCTTGTTCTTATTCCATTCTGCCTCCAAAGCAGCGACGGTGAGTTCGGACTTCGATTTGAAGAAATAATAAAAGCTCCCCTTTTTTGCGCCGGCCCGCTCGCAGATCGCGTCCACCGAAGTGGTGCCGTAGCTGTTTTCCCACATCAAATCCAACGCCGCGTCGGTGAGGCGCTTCTTCATGTCACTTACTCTAGGCATACCCCAAAATTGCCCATGTAGACTAATCAGTCAAGTATTTTTCAAAGGAAATTTTTGCTTACCAGTTCAGCTAGGTAAGGCCCAACAGGCACATTGTCGCGCTCTGGCGCCCGCTGCCGATGAAATCGCACTCGATATCAGCGGGCAGGCTGTGCTGCAATAGAGATGAGCAATAATTTTCGATCCTTCTTTTCACACTGCCACAAGAAGCGGTATCTTCGCCGCATCATGCAAAGCTTGATACTTAAGTCGCTTGTCGTCGCATTTCTCGTCGCCGAGTTGAGCGGAGACCTGCAAGCAACTCCATCGTCTGAACTGAACGCCGCGTCGGTCACGCTCGACGCAAAACCCGAGCCTATCGCGATCGACCCCGCTCGGACTGCCGTGATCGTCGTCGACATGGAGAACGATTTCGCCGCCAAAGGCGGCATCGACAGAGCTGGAGCCGATATCTCCGGTGCGCAAAAAGTCATTGCTCCGACGGCGAAGGTACTGGCGGCTTCCCGCCAAGCCGGGTTGAAAATCATTTATCTGAAGATGGGGTATCGCGCGGACCTCTCCGACTTGGGCGCGCCCGATTCGGTAAACCGCACCCGGCATTTGAAATTTGGCGTCGGCCAGAAGATTCGTGCGCCAGACGGCCGGGGAGGCCGGATATTGATCCGAGACACATGGAATACAGAGATCGTTCCTGGGCTGAAGCCGCAGGCCTGCGATATCGTTCTTTATAAAACGCGATTCAGCGGATTCTATGAAACCGACTTGGACGCAACGCTGAAAAAGGAGGGAATCAAATACCTAATCGTCATAGGCGTAACCACGAGCATCTGCGTGGAGTCGACCGTGAGAGACGCGATGTTCAGAGATTATCTTTGTGTTTTGCTCAGAGATTGCATGAGCGAGCCCATCGGCCACGAAGCTTCGCTCCTAAACGCCGAAGAATTATTTGGCTGGGTTTCGGATTCAGAG
>QHRC01000082.1:6198-17836 GCA_003219995.1 Verrucomicrobiota bacterium | reverse complement strand
ATCTGCCCGATCGGATTGCGCTCGATCGAATCCCACACGTTGAAAAGAAAAACACCGCCACGGGTGAGGACCCGATAGCATTCGCGCATTGCCATCTCCTTGTCGGGAACGAACATTAAGCCGAATTGGCAGACGACCGCATCGAATGAACCGTCGGGAAACGGAAGCGCGGCCGCGTCGGCTGCGTGCCATTCGATCTTTTCGTTTGGATGGAATTTTCCCTGGGCGAAGGCAAACATTCCGGGATTGAGATCGGTGGCCACAATTTGCACCGTTGGAGCGAGGCTGTCGCGCAGCCGGCGGGTGAGAATCCCTGTGCCACAGGCGATTTCCAGAACTTTCGCGGGTTGTTCGTCGCTTAAACGCGCGATGATGTCTTTAGCGAATGGTTCAAAAAGGGCCGGGCCCAAATAGCGGTCATAATTTCCGGGAATCGAGCCTTCAAAGATGACGTTTGGATCACGCTTCACAAACTCGGGATACGTTCGGCCGACGAATCGAAGATCGGCGATAGGCCAGCGAAAAGTCTCGCTGTTGGCTCGGATCCGAAGCTCATCTCCGCCGACTTTTCCAAGCCGCCGAAAGGGAACGTCCCGCTCGCGCAAGATCGACATCGTCTTTTCAAGATTTGCCGACGCGACCGAAATGACGATGCGTGATTGCGATTCGTTGAAGAAAATCCGAGGCGTAGTGGCGCGTGTCCTCACGCGCTCGTTGGTTGCGGCTGACACAGCCGCCCCTACACCATCAAGATCGATATCTGCGCCAAGAAGTCCGTCGGGATTGAAACAGCACTCCGCGAGGGCAACCGCAAGACCGCCTTCGCTGCAATCGTGTGCGCTTTCCACGAGTCCTTCGCGAATCAAATCGCGGACCGCGTTTTGAATTTTGATTTCGTGGGCTAGATCGACATGCGGCGGCGGGCCAATCTTTTTTCCATGGCAAACTTTCAGAAATTGCGATCCACCAAGACTGTAGCCGGAATCGTCGATCCCGACACCACGGTCACCGACTCCAGCGACAACGCCGACGAGAATGATCGCATCATCAATGTTCTTAAACCACTGAGTGGTGATGTGCTCTTCTTTATTGATCAAACCAACCATGCCGATAGTCGGCGTAGGATCGACCACTCCGGCCGGGCTCTCATTATATAGAGAGACGTTGCCGCCGGTGACCGGGGTGCTGAAGGCGCGGCAAGCCTCGGCGATGCCTTCGACGGCTTCGCGCAGATGCCAGAAATTTTCCGGCTTGTAGGGATTGCCGAAATTCAAATTATCGGTAACGGCGAGGGGCTTCGCGCCGGAGCAAGTGAGATTGCGGGCGGCTTCCGCAACCGCAATTTTGCCACCCTCGCGCGGATCGAGCGCGCAATAGAGCGAATTGCAATCGGTTGTTGCCGCCAAAATTTTGTTCGCATAACGGACGAGAAAGACAGCTGCATCCGAGCCTGGCTTCACAATCGTGCCAGTTCGCACGGTGTGATCGTACTGGTGATAGACCCAGTTTTTCGACGCGATGGTTGGATCGCGCAGCAATTCACGAAGCGAGTTCACCACAGAGGACGCAGAGAGCGCAGAGATTTTCTTCAGTAACTCAGCGTCCTCAGCGATCTCTGCGGTGGGTTTTCTGGCCTCACGGGAATAAAGAGGTGCTTCCTCGGCAAGGGGTTTCGCGGGAATTTCTGCGGCGATCGTGCCGTTATTGCGCACGCGCATCATGCCGTCATCCGTGACGCGGCCGATTTCGGCGCAAGGCACGTCCCATTTGTCGAAAATTTCGCGGACGACGTTTTCTTTTCCGCGTTTAGCGATGATCAACATGCGCTCCTGCGATTCGCTCAGCAGAATCTCATACGGGGTCATACCCGACTCGCGTTTGGGAACTTTGGCCAAATCGATTTCGATGCCGCTGCCACCGCGACTTGCAGTTTCGCAGGTCGAACAGGTAAGGCCGGCCGCGCCCATGTCCTGTATTCCGGCGACAGCATCGCGCGCGAGAAGTTCGAGACACGCTTCGAGCAACAGTTTTTCCTTGAACGGGTCGCCCACTTGCACGGCGGGGCGATCTTCCTTCGATTCGTCGGTCAGTTCGCGGGAAGCGAACGCCGCGCCGGCCAAACCATCGCGCCCGGTCTCCGCACCGACATAAAAAACAGGATTGCCAGCACCTCTGGCCGCACCGCGGGCCAGTTGCTCGTGTCGCATTACGCCGAGACAAAAAACGTTGACGAGTGGATTGCCTTCGAAGCTTTCGTCGAAATAAATCTCCCCGCCGATGGTCGGGATGCCGATGCAATTGCCATAGTGGGCGATGCCGGAGACGACGCCGGTGAAAAGACGGCGGTTGGCTGCGATTTGTGATTGTCGATCTTCTGGAGGGCGGCGGGCCGTCGGCGCCATTGAATCTTGGGACACGACTGCGCGCGTCCCTCCATCCGCAATCGGCCCGAAGCGCAGGGAGTTGAGGCAAAACTCCGGCCGCGCGCCCATCGTAAAGATGTCACGAATGATTCCGCCAACGCCGGTGGCCGCGCCCTGAAACGGCTCGATTGCGCTGGGATGATTGTGACTCTCGATCTTGAACGCGATCGCCCAGCCATCGCCAATGTCGACGACCCCGGCATTTTCCTCGCCGGCTTTGACGATAATGTTCAGAGCGGTCGTCGGGAATTTTTTCAGCTCGCGCCGCGAGTTCTTGTACGAGCAATGCTCGCTCCACATCACCGAGAAGATTCCGAGCTCTGTAAAATTTGGCTCGCGTCCGAGGATTCTCTTGATGCGCTCGAATTCCTCCGGGGTCAGACCGTGCTTTGCCACCAGCTTGGGAGTGACTGTTGGATCGACAACCCCGAAATGATCGGGGCTCGCGAAATCTTTCGGAGTTGTATGAGCCATCGATACGGCACATTAGCGAATCTGAGCGCGCGCTCAATCGCACAAAATGCCGAAATTTGATGAATAGCGACGCGCCGGGAGCAGTCTAATTAAAGAAGGCCGCATTTCGTAGATGGCCTATGCCTGCGGTCTGTGACTGAGGCATCAACACAAACGGAGGACACGAATGAAAAAGAGTATGATTACACTCGCTTGTGCGATGATCGCGCCGATCGCGTTCGCGCAAACGAGCACAACGACAACGGAACAGACAACCACAGCCGCGGCGCCGGCGACTACGACCGAAACCACAACAACCTACTCGGCGGGTACGGTGACTACCTACGAACCCGGGAAGACGATCGTGGTCAAGAGCGACGCAGGTCCTGTGAGCTTCGCGCTCGGAACCGCGGCACGAATCGTCGATGGCGCGGGCAAGATTGTGACCGCTCCGCTGCGGTCCGGCCAGAAAGTGCGTGTTTATTACACCGGTACAGGCGAGAAGCGCGTGGTTGAGCGCGTTCAGGTGGAAGATTAACATCCACCACGTCGTTTAATTCGAAAGCCGCAGGGTTCTCTGAATCCTGCGGCTTTTTTGTAATGCCAGTCGCTTCGAACAAGGCTGTTGCGGGGTGGACCAAAGGATGGAACGAAAAATTTGCGTAGAGCCGTCCGTCGAATGTGCGAGCCGCGAAGCTTCAATAGAACATCAACAATTAAAAAAGGGGAGGCGTCATCGTGAAAAAGACAATTATTGCTTTGGCTTGCGCACTGGTTGCTCCACTGGCGTTCGCGCAAACAAGCACAACGACAACGGAAACCACTACGAGCACGCACGGCACCGTAACCACTTATGAACCTGGTAAAAGAATCGTGGTTCGCAGAGAACGGGCAGACAATCCGATTAGTTACGTACTTGGCAAGACGGTCCATTACGTCAATAAAGCGGGGAGAAAAATCGACGAACATCTGATCAGGCCCGGAACGCGCGTGATAGTTTACGGTGCGAGAGGGCAGACCCACGCTGCCGAGCGTGTGATCGTTGACGAAGATTAAGCGAGCATAAGTTCGCAAACTTAAAGCCGCAGGGTTCCCTGAATCCTCTGGCATTTTGTTTCCGTTTTTTCTGTGACATCCGCCGTGGGGTGGTGCCGCGAACGTTAAATAGGAGCTATTACATCCAGAAGGGAGAATTAAGATGACCAGAAGAATTATCATACTTGCCTGCGCTTTAATGTCGCCGCTGGCAATCGCTCAAACGACAATCACGCGCGAAACCACGACAACCCAAACAGAAGTGATGCGATTAGATTCAACTCACATCATGACGGTGGTGAGCTTCGCACCAGGCGACAAAATTTCGGTGCAGACGGCGCCGAGCACGCAACCGGTGACCGTTCGGCTCGACCGAGCCATTGCCTACGTCGCCGCCGATGGCAAACCAATCAGCCCCAGTTCAATCCAGCCGGGCTCCCGTGTTCGGCTCGAGTTTTCTGGACCCGCCGCGGATCGCACAGTCACACGTGTGGTCATGCTTGCTCCGGAATAAGCAACCTCCCAAGGCTGCTTTCGAAGCCGCAGGGTGCACTGAATCCTGCGGCTTTTCATTTTCTGCTTCTGGGGAAGAATACAGATGTGGAGCTCAGTACAATTGCCAACGTGGCGACCGCGCTCACCGTTATCACAGGGGTCGCTTTCGGCCTGGTCGAAGCACAGCGATCGCGACAGGCGCGGCAAGAACGTGCGGCTTACGCTGCCGTCCAGGCGATTTTGTCGCCAGAATGGATGAGGTCGATGATTGTGGTGCACAGTATCCCGGATGGCTCGAACGCTTCGGCGATCGAAGCCGACGCAGGTGTGCTGAATGCCGCCCACTCAGTTGGAGTAATTTTGGAGGGCCTTGGATATTCGGTTTACGCCCGAATTGTTCCCTTACGTGTGGTAGGGGATTTGGTGGGGGGCACGGTTCGTCTCGCCTGGCGGAAATTGCGGCCCTACGTTGAAGAAGAACGCCGGCGCAGCGGTTCACAGAAAACTTTTGAGTGGTTTCAATGGCTGGCCACGCAGCTGGAACGACATTCACCGGGAAAGACCAACTTAGAGATGGGCGCTCACCATGCGTATCAGGATTGGGAACCGTGAAAGTTGCGTTCCGTGTTGATATCGCGGACGCTTTCGAATGCCTTTTGACCTGAAAGAAATGGTCGCCGCGCGTCTGGGCGAAAATTACCAGCTGCACGAGAGACACATCAACCGTACGCTTGTCGCTGCGCAGCGGGTCATCGGTTTCGACAAAGTCTACGCGCGAGCAGAAGGCGCCTATCTCTACGACATGGATAACGCCGCCTACCTCGATTTCCTGAGTGGCTACAGCGTTTTTAACATTGGGCGCAATCATCCGGTCGTAAAACAAGCGATCCGTGACGTGCTCGATCTCGATCTTCCTAACATGGTTCAGATGGATTGCTCTTTGCTGAGCGGCTTGCTCGCGGAAGCGATCACGAAACGGACGCCGCCGCATCTAGATGCCGTTTTTTTCTGCAACTCCGGCACCGAAGCGATGGAAGGCGCGCTGAAATTTGCGCGCGCCGCGACCGGAAGAAAACGCGTCATCTCACTGGAAAGCGCGTTCCACGGGCTGAGCCTCGGCTCGCTTTCACTGATGGGCTGCGAAAGCTTCACCGAGGGTTTCGGGCCGTTGATGGAGGGCTTCGACGCGCGCGTGCCGCTCGACGATCTCGATGCGTTGGATCGACAATTACGCCCGCGCGACGTGGCGGCATTCGTCATTGAGACTGTTCAGGGCAAAGGCTGTAAATCGCCGAAGGCCGGTTTTTTCGTTCGCGCGCAGGAGCTTTGTCGCAAATACGGGACGCTGCTGATTTCCGACGAAGTGCAGACCGGACTTGGTCGCACCGGGAAAATGTTTGGCTTCCAACATTGGAATCTCGAGCCGGACATTATGACGCTGGCCAAGACACTCAGTGGCGGCTACGTGCCGTGCGGCGCGATTGTGACGCGGCGCGAGATTTATCAAAAAACTTTCAGTCGCATGGACCGTTGCGTGGTGCATTCAACTACGTTTGGCCGCAATAATCTCGCGATGGCGTGCGGACTGGCCTCACTCGAAGTGATCGATTCCGAAAATTTGATCGAAAATTCGGCGAAGATGGGCGCGCTGCTCATGGGCAAGATCGACATGTTGCGAGAAAAGCATTCCTTCATCAAAGAAGTGCGTGGCAAAGGGCTCATGATCGCGATTGAGTTTCATGAGCCGCAGGAATTCAAATTGAAGATGGCGTGGAAGTTTTTGCACAAGATCGACAAGGTGCTTTTCGCGCAGATGGTCGTGACGCAAATGCTGAGCAAACATCGCATTCTTACGCAAGTGGCCGGGCACGCGATGGACGTATTAAAAATTCTGCCGCCGCTGATCATTGGCGAGCGCGAGATCGACTTGTTTGTGACCGCGCTCGACGACGTGCTGAGCGATTGCCGCAAGTTTCCTGGACCGATGTGGGAGCTCGGAAATAATTTTGTGCGTGCCGCGCTCGGCTCAAGACGCCCAGCGGAATCGCGTCCTGCGGTTTCGGCTTAACTGTAGCGGCGCTCTGTCAGCGTCGCACTATTCGGCGGTCCTAGACCGCCGTCACGGGATCTCAGTTTACAATTGTCGATCTCGGGTTCGAGGAGTACGTTTTTTACAAACTGGAGGACTAATCATGAGCACGGCTGTCGCTGAAGAAAAAAAAACCAACCTGAGCCAACTCGACCAGATCAAGAAATTCACCAAGGTCGTTGCCGACACGGCTGATTTTGAATCGATCAAGGAATTCAAGCCCCAGGACGCGACGACCAACCCAAGTCTGGTTTATGCGGCAACGCAGAAACAACAATATGCGCATCTGCTCGAAGAGGTTCTGACTGATCGGAAAAAATCAGGCTTGAGTGGCGCCGCGCAAATCGAAGACATTTGCGATCATCTGCTGGTACAATTCGGGTGCGATATTTTGGAGATCGTCCCGGGACGTGTCTCGACCGAAACCGACGCGCGTTTGTCGTTTGATTTTGAAGGGTCGATCAAGAAAGCGCGCCAACTGATCAAGCTTTACGAAGAGCGCAAGATTCCGCGTGAACGCGTGCTGATCAAAATCGCATCGACATGGGAAGGCATTAACGCGGCCGAGCAACTGCAAAAAGAGGGAATTAAATGCAATCTGACGCTGATGTTTTCGCTGCCGCAGGCGGTGCGCTGCGCCGAGGCCGAAGTGCAATTGATCTCGCCGTTCGTCGGCCGGATTTACGATTGGTACAAAAAAGAAAATAAACGCGATTACTCGGGGCCGGAAGATCCGGGCGTGCAATCGGTCCAGGAAATCTACAGCTATTACAAAAAGTTCGGTTGCGCCACCGAGGTGATGGGCGCCAGTTTTCGTAATGTCGGTCAGATTCTCGAGCTGGCCGGTTGCGATGCGCTCACCATTAGTCCGGAATTAATGAAGGAACTTTCCGAGTCGTTCGAGCCGGTTGAACGTAAGCTCGACCCGGAAAAAGCGAAGAACGCAAAGATCGTCAAGCTGGAACTGGACGAAAAGAAGTTCCGCTATCTCGTGAATGACAACGCAATGGCGACGGAAAAAACATCCGAAGGTATTCGCAAGTTCGCTGCCGACGTGATCAAATTGGAGAAATTTGTCGCAAGCAAACTTAAATAGGTGGATCGAGCAGTCCCTTGCTCGGTGGTAGTCAGGCGGCGAAGCCGCGTTCATTTTAGCATCGCCCGCGGAGCGGCCGATCCACCATGTTCAATGTCGTTTTAGTCGAGCCCGAGATTCCGCCGAACACTGGGAATGTGGGCCGGCTTTGTCTTGCCACCGGCTCGACGCTGCATCTGATCAAGCCGCTCGGCTTTTCGCTGGAAGATCGACAACTCAAGCGTGCCGGTCTTGATTATTGGGATGAAGTCGATGTGCGGACGTGGAATTCATTTGAAGAATTGCAATGCGCGCATCCAGGACGTGGCCGCTATTTCTTTCTCACAACAAAGGCCGGCCGTGCCTATTGCGATGTCAAATTCAATCGCGGCGATTTCCTTGTTTTCGGCCGCGAAACGAAGGGTCTGCCGGAACCATTGCTGGCCGCGAATAACGATAACTGCGTCACCATCCCGATGAAGGGCACGCGCAGCCTGAACCTCGCCACGGCTGTCGCGGTTGTGCTTTTTGAGGCAGTTCGACAGCAACGACTCAAGGAAAGTGGGGTTGAATAATTATGAAGCTCCAAATGTCAAAGAAGCTAGGAGGCAAATAAATTATGAAAATGTTTTTTGTTTTGACTTGTTGTCTTGCGCTCGCGTCAGTGGCGCGTGGCGCGGACCCGCAAAACAGTCCGGCGCCGAAGAAAGGTGCGGCGCATTCGCAAGCTCCGCAGCACGCGACCGGCGGCCCAGTATATTCGGGAGGTACCGGACAAGGACGCGCCATCGGTGCGGGGCACGCGGTAGGCCCGGGATATTCGGTTGGCGCTGGTAGGGGCCATGCCGTTGGCGCGGGACACGCAGTTGGCGCTGGCTCGCAGTTACACACCCAACGCAACGCATACACTGGGGGAGCTACGGGGCCGACTCGGACCACATCGCGTACTCGAACAGGCGCGCAGACCTTCCAAGCCCAGCACTTCAACCTCGCCACGAAAACGAGACCCACTTCGATAGCCCCGGCTGTCACCTATAGGGCAGGCAGTCGCATTCAGGGAAGCCAGACGTGGCAAGGCTCAAGGTACACCGCCTTCCGGAATTACACTCCTCAATGGCACGACCGAAACTGGTGGGGTAGCCGTTACAACCGCATCGTTTTCGTATTCGGCGCCCCGTACTACTGGGATACCGGTTATTGGTACCCGGCGTGGGGTTACGATCCAAATGCCTATTATGCTTATGACGGGCCAATCTACGCTTATAACGACTTACCGCCCGATCAGGTAATTGCCAACGTGCAAGCCGCGCTCCAAGCGCAAGGTTATTATGAGGGGGAAGTAGACGGTGTTCTCGGACCGCTCACTCGTGCTGCGATCGCTAATTATCAGCGCGATCAAGGCCTCTACATCACCTCCGCAATCGATGAGCCAACATTGGCTTCGTTAGGTATGGCGTAAATTAAATTCAGATAACGTCAGAACGCAGGGCGACTTCCCTGTCCGCGGAGTCCTGCGAATCTGGAAAGCCTTGCAGCACGTTGAATAAGTACGAAGCTCGAAATGTCTAACAACCCGGAAGGAAAAAACTTATGAGAATATTTCTTGTTTTGATTTGCAGTCTCGCGCTCGCGTCGCTCGCGCTTAGCGCAGAGGAAGGAAAAGGAAAAAAGAAAGAAGAACCAAAGAAAAAGGCTGCGCCTGCCGGGCAAGTTTCGCAACCGGGCGGAAAAGGAGCGGGCAGGCCAACAGGGGCTGGCAAGCCGGAGAAAGTTGGAAAAGCAACTGGAGCGGGCAAGCCGGAGAAAGTTGGAAAAGCAACTGGAGCGGGCAAGCCAGAGAAAGTGGGAAAAGCAACGGGAGCCAGCAAGCCGGAGAAAGTCGGAAAAGCAACGGGAGCCGGCAAACCAGCTGTGGCGGGTGGTGCTGCGGCCACGAAGGTGAAGCCTCAGCACTTCAACCTGGCAAATAAACCAAAACCGGAAGTCGCGCCTGCTGTAACGTTTCAACAAAACCGGCGAATTGAGGGAGCCCAAAACTGGCAAGGTTCAAGTTATACAGTTTTTCGGAATTACAGATCGGAGTGGCACGATAGAAATTGGTGGGGAAGCCACTACAACCGCGTCGTCTTCGTGCTCGGTGGATGGTACTACTGGAACGCGGGCTGGTGGTATCCGGCTTGGGGCTACGACCCAGGGGCATATTATCCATATGACGGACCGATCTACGGTTATCACAATTTGCCACCCGATCAGGTAATCGCCAACGTGCAGGCTGCCCTGCAACAGCAAGGTTATTATCGCGGCGAAGTGGACGGTCTGCTCGGACCGCTCACGCGTGCCGCGGTTGCCGATTACCAACGCGATCGCGGACTCTATATAACTTCTGCGATTGATCGGCCGACACTCTCATCGTTGGGATTAACCTGAGCAGATTCCGGCCTTGAAAAGCCGCCGCATAGATTCGCGGCGGCTTTTTACGTACTGAAAAGATGCCCACGCTGACATCGCGCCTAATACGGCTCTTGTGCTCGCGTCGCGTTTGCGGCAGATAGGACGCGAGCAATACTTGAGCAATGCAGGCAGCGACTCCGCAATTGATCGCGCGCGATCTGTTCCAATCTTTTCGGATGGGCCCGCGGCGGATTGAAGTGCTTCGCGGTATCTCGATGGAGATTGCGCATGGCGAGGCGGTTTTCCTTTGCGGTGTATCGGGGGCAGGCAAAACGACATTGCTCTACACGCTCGCCGGTTTAGAGCGTCCGGAATCTGGCACGGTGGAATTCGAAGGACGCTTGCTTTACAACGGCAGCTCGGCCTCGCAGGCACGCCTGCGCAATAGAAAAATGGGTTTTGTTTTCCAGGGATATTTTTTACTGCCGGAACTGACTGCACTGGAAAATGTTCTACTCCCGGGGATGATCGGGCGAAGATCGACAATTCAATCCGCCGAGGAAGGTTTGCGCGCGGTAGGTTTGGCCGAGCGAATGCATCATTTACCGGCGGAACTTTCCGGCGGCGAACAACAGCGCGTGGCGATTGCGCGTGCCCTGGTTAATAATCCCGACATTATTTTTGCAGATGAACCAACCGGGAACCTGGATTCAAAAACTGGCGATGCGATTGTCGATCTTTTATTGAGCGTGGCGCGTGAACAAGACAAAACGCTGCTCGTGGTGACGCACGACACGCGCCTGGCCGCGCGCGGCGATCGCCAATTGCAGATCAAAGACGGGGTGTTGCAGTAAATTATTTGCCGCTTGAATTGCGCGGTGGACCGCCGAGATTTTTCTGTGACTATGAAAACTGCAACTGCCGACGGAATGGTGATTGACGAACCACAAACAGAGGAAACGACCGCAAAGCCCGCGGTCAAACCGGCGGTTGAGACGCGCGCGCGTGCGACCTCCGCCGCGAAAGAACCCAAAATTTACATCGACGGAAAATTTTATCGGGAGAAGGACGCGAAGGTTTCGGTATTCGATCACGGTCTCCTTTATGGCGATGGAATTTTCGAGGGCATTCGTTTTTACAACGGCCGCGTCTTTCGGCTGGAAGAGCATCTCGCGCGGCTCTGGGATTCGGCGCATTCGATTTGCCTCGAAATTCCGATGTCGATGCGGGAAATGACGGATGCGCTCCTCGAAACGATTCGGCAGAACGATTTGCGCGAAGGTTATATTCGTCTGCTGGTCACGCGCGGCATTGGCAATCTTGGCTTGAACCCAGCGCAATGTAAGCGGCCGAGCGTAATCATTATTGTGGCGATGGTTACACTTTATCCCGAGTCTGTTTATCAGAATGGATTGACGGTGGTGACATGCGCGACGCGGCGCACGAATCCAGGTGCGCTCAATCCCGCGGTCAAGTCGCTCAATTATTTGAACAACGTGATGGCGCGGATCGAAGCGAACCTGGCTGGCGCGGATGAAGCGCTCATGTTAAACGACGCGGGGAACGTGGCCGAATGCACCGCGGACAATGTTTTCATCATTAAACACGGCCAGATTTTCACGCCGCCGATTACAGCAGGAGCTTTGCGTGGAATTACCCGCTCTGTTGTTTTCGAGA
>QHRC01000082.1:0-6179 GCA_003219995.1 Verrucomicrobiota bacterium | reverse complement strand
TGCGGAGGTTGATATTACGCGGCACGATGTTTTCATTGCGGACGAATGTTTCCTCACTGGGACCGCGGCCGAAGTAATTCCGGTAATCAAGGCCGACGGACGCCCGATTGGAAATGGAAAGCCGGGGCCGATCAGCGCCCGCATGATCGCTCGTTTCCGGCAATTAACGCGCGAAACCGGCACGCCTATCTATAGTTGAATCCTGGCAGGATCGATCCGGCGCGGAAGGTGCTCAACGAGATTCGGGGTTGAATTTTTCTCGCGGTTTAAGGTCTAATTAAAACGAAATGTTGTGCGACGTTTGCAAATGCAATGATGCGACTGTCTTCCTGACCCAAATCCTGGAGGGCAAGATGCAGAAAGTGAATCTCTGCGACGCTTGCTCTAAAGAAAAAGGCGTGCAGGACCCGACTGGATTCGCGCTCGCCGATTTATTACTCGGCATTGGCGCCGCGGAAGAAATCGAGAAGGGTGCGCCGACTCAGAAATGTCCGGTATGTGGATTCACGCAGGCGGATTTCAAGAAGACCGGACGGCTCGGATGCAGCGCCTGTTACGTTACCTTTGCCGAAGGCTTAAACACGCTGCTCAAGGCGATGCACAAAGGCACGGAGCACGTCGGCAAATTACCGCAACGCGCGCATCGCGTCATGGAATTAAGCGATCGTATGCGCACATTGACCAAAAGTCTGGAAAAAGCCGTCGCCGACGAGAATTACGAGACAGCCGCCTCGCTGCGCGACCAAATCAAACAACTCGAGCACCAGCTCGCCAATTCACCGTGAAATTCTCCAATATCATGTCCACTGGCGGAGAATGGCTTCGTGGCGAAGGTCCGCACCATCAAATTGTGATCAGCAGCCGCGTACGGATCGCGCGCAATCTGCGCGATCGCGCTTTTCCCGGCTGGGCAAAAAAGGCCGAGCGCATGGCGATTCTCGATCTGATCAAGCCGCGCGTAGAAGAGCTTTCCGAAATGCAGGATTCATTTTCAGAATCGCTGCAAGACCTCTCCGCGCTGGAAAAGCAGGTTTTGGTCGAGCGGCATCTGATTAGCCGCGAGCACGCCGCCAAAAGTGTGGGGAGCGCGGTGGTGATGAATCGCCGCCAGACGCTCAGCATCATGATCAACGAAGAAGATCATTTGCGGATGCAATCGATCCGCTCGGGCTTGCAACTCAAAGCCGCGTTCAAACTGGTCGATAAGCTGGATAGCACGCTCGAGCACAAATTGGAGTTCGCCTACGATCAGCGCCTTGGATATCTGACGGCATGCCCGACGAATGTCGGCACCGGTATGCGCGCTTCCGCGATGTTGCACCTGCCCGGTCTCGTTTTAAGCGAGCTGATTAATCAAGTAATTCAAGCGGTCAGCAAAATCGGTCTCGCCGTGCGCGGCCTTTATGGCGAAGGCACAGAGGCAATGGGCAACCTTTTCCAAATCTCAAACCAGACGACCCTCGGCGAGAAGGAAGACGAAATCATCAGTCGCCTGAGTAAAGTGATTGAGACGATCATCGAAAAAGAACACGACGCGCGCCAGGTCTTGATCCAGAAAAAATCGAACACACTTTGGGATCAGATCGGCCGCGCTTACGGCGTCTTGACTTACGCGCACGCCATGACGTCGAAAGAAGCGCTCAATTTATTGTCGATCATCAAACTGGGCGTCGATCTCGGTGCGTTTCCGGAAGATCGGCGTCTACCGATCGACGAACTGTTCATCGACACCCAGCCGGCCCATTTACAAAAAAGCTCGCAGCAAAAGCTGAACGCGGAAGAACGCGATCATCTTCGCGCGCAAATTATCCGGGAGCGTTTGAAAGTCTTCCCTAAACCTGATATCAGTAAAATGGCGAGGGAGTCGGGCAATGGTTCGGCTGCCGGGCCGTCGAACGATGAATAATTTTACTCCGCGCGCTCAACAAGTCCTGGCGCTTGCTCGCAAGGAGGCCGACCGGTTCAATCACAATTACGTGGGCACGGAGCATCTGCTTCTTGGTCTGATCAAACTGGGGCAGGGCGTGGCGGTGAACGTTTTGCAGAAAATGGGGCTCGATCTTGAGACCGTGCGCATGGAAGTGGAAAAGCAGGTTGGCTCCGGACCCGAAACCAAGATGGTAGGCAACATCCCCTACACTCCGCGAGTGAAAAAAGTGCTCGCCCTTGCCGGTAAAGAAGCCAAGGCGCTCAATCATTCCTACGTTGGCACCGAACACATTTTGCTCGGCCTTTTGCGCGAAGGTGAAGGCGTTGCGGCGCGCGTGCTCAAGAGCCTTGAAGTCGATATCGAGCGGACGCGAAATGAGATTCTTAAAGAGCTCGACCCTAATTTCACGCCCCCTGAATCCGAGCAGGAAGGCGGCGAACCGACCAAGAAAGATGTCAAGACCCCCGCGCTTCGTGCCTTTGGCCGCGATCTCACCGACTTGGCGAAAAAAGACGAGCTCGACCCGGTGATCGGGCGCCACAATGAAATCGAGCGCGTCATTCAAGTGCTTTGCCGCCGGACAAAGAACAACCCGGTGTTGATCGGAGAAGCTGGTGTCGGCAAGACCGCGATCGCGGAAGGTCTCGCCCAGGAGATTGCGAATGGCAATGTGCCGGAACTATTGCGCGACAAACGAGTGGTCACGCTCGATCTCGCATTGATGGTGGCCGGAACCAAGTATCGTGGCCAGTTTGAAGAGCGCATCAAAGCGGTAATGGACGAGTCGACGAGCTGCACACCATCGTCGGTGCGGGCTCGGCCGAAGGCGCCATGGACGCTTCCAACATTATCAAGCCGGCTTTGAGCCGCGGCGAACTGCAGTGTGTTGGCGCGACGACGATGAACGAATATCGCAAGTACATCGAGAAGGATGCCGCGCTCGAGCGTCGTTTCCAAACAGTTAAGGTCGATGCGCCCACTATCGATGAAGCAATCGAGATTTTGAAAGGGTTGCGGCCAAAATATGAAGCGCATCACAAGGCCAAGCTCACCGACGAAGCGCTCGAGACGGCGGTCAAGTTTTCAGAGCGATATATCACCGGCCGTTTTCTCCCCGATAAAGCCATCGACGTGATGGATGAAGCGGGCGCACGGGCACGCATCAATGCGATGACGCGGCCGCCGGATGTGAAGGAAATCGAGAAAGAGATCGAAGGGATCCGGCTGGAAAAGGAAGCGGCTATCAAAGCGCAGGATTTTGAAAAAGCGGCCGCCCTTCGCGACCGGGAAAAGCAAACCAAGGAAAAGCTCGATACAATTTTGGCGAAATGGCGCGAGGAACGCGAAGAAAAACAAGTCGTCGTCACGGCCGATGACATGATGCACATCATCTCCAAAGTGACCGGCGTGCCTCTCCAGCGAATGGAGCAGGAGGAAATGCAAAAGTTGCTCAAGATGGAGTCGGAGTTGAAACTGCGCGTCATCGGCCAGGATGAAGCGGTCACCGCTATCAGCAAAGCGTTGCGCCGCTCCCGCGCCGATCTGAAAGATCCGAAACGCCCGATCGGCTCGTTTGTCTTTCTCGGCCCGACTGGCGTCGGCAAAACCTATCTGGCACGCACACTGGCGGAATTCATGTTCGGCGATTCCGACGCGCTCATTCAGATCGACATGTCGGAGTACATGGAAAAGTTCACCGCCTCGCGACTGATCGGCTCACCGCCGGGCTATGTCGGCTACGAAGAGGGCGGCCAGCTTTCGGAGGCCGTGCGGCGCCGGCCCTACTCGGTGGTTCTCTTCGACGAAATTGAAAAGGCGCATCCCGACGTGATGCATCTGCTGCTGCAAATTCTCGAAGACGGGAAAATTACCGATTCGTTAGGTCGAAAGATCGATTTTCGAAACACGATTATCATAATGACTTCCAACGTGGGTGCCGAGTTGCTCAAGAAGCAAACGGTGATGGGTTTCGGCGCGCCGCGCGAAGGACACGATTACGATTCGATGCGTGACAAGATCATGGAAGAAACCAAGCGTGTCTTTAAACCCGAGTTTCTCAATCGGCTCGACGAAATCATCGTCTTCCACTCGCTCGGGAAGCCGGACTTAATGCGCATTGTCGATCTTGAGGTGGCGAAGGTGAAAGGCCGGCTCAAGCTGAAAGAGATCGAGATCGTGCTCGACACCGCAGCGCACGAGTTTGTGATCGAAAAAGGTTACGATCCAAATTACGGCGCGCGTCCGATGCGGCGCGCGGTCGAGCGTTACCTTGAAGATCCGCTCGCGGAAGAAATTCTGCGCGGCAACGTCAAGGCCGGCGTCAAAGTCCAAGTCACGGCCCAAGATGGAAAGCTTGTTTTCCAATCCGACGTGCCGAAAAAGAAACTGGCGGAGCCGATCGTGAGCGAAGTCGAAGGATCCCACGATGCTACCGTAAAGCTTTCGCAACGGGCTCCTCGATTTTGCTCGGAATGACAGTCAATTACGCCCGAGGGTGCGCGTCCGCGTAGGCTTTCTTTAGCCGCTCGACGGTAACATGTGTGTAAATTTGCGTCGTAGAAAGACTGGCGTGGCCGAGCAACGCTTGCACGCTGCGCAGATCAGCGCCGCGATCCAACATGTGCGTGGCAAAACTGTGACGCAATTTGTGCGGACTGATCGAAATAGGAATCGATGTGTGCCGCAGATAGCGCTTCAAAATTAGCCAGATCGAACGCGGTGAGATCCTTTTGCGCAATTTATTTATAAAGAGCGGCCCGGAATGCACGTTCGCCACCGCCCGATACCGCGAGATTGCCTCGAGCGCCGGAAAACCAACCGGACAAATACGTTCTCTACGGCCCTTGCCGAAAACGCGCGCTGATTCCGTGTAAAGGTCGACATCGGCAACATCGAGGTCGGCCAGTTCGCTCAAGCGTAAACCGCTGCTGTAAAAAAGCTCCATAATCGCGACGTCGCGTAACGGCATCCAAACCGGCGCAGCGCGATTCTTCGCGATCTTGAGCGGCGCAGCGAGCAGCTCCTCGATTTGCAGTTTCGTGAGCACCAGTGGAAGTTTCTTGCCAGCCTTTGGCAGTTGCAGCTCGCGCACCGGATCGCGACGCAATTTTTTTCGCTCGGTTAAAAATCGATAGAAGCTTCGCAGCGCAGAAAACTGCAGGCGAACGTAGGACCGCGCTTGCGCGCGCTTCATCAGCGTAAACAGATAGTCGCGAAAATCGTCGGCCGTGCATTTTTTCCACGGCGTTTTGTTTTTAGCGCGAAAGGTCTCCAGCGCCTGCCGATAGGCCTTGAGCGTGCGCGGCGATGCGTTCCTCTCCACCGCGAGATAACGCAAAAATTCCCCGGCGAGCGGATCTTTTGTCATTCCGAGCAAAGTCGAGGAATCCCGCGATCTTGCCGAACGATTTCGCATCGAGATGTCTCGACTCCGTTCGACATGACAAGAGGCAATTATTTACTCCGGCTTCTCGATCTGATAGCGACTTTCCGCCGCCTGGGCCCGGCCGCTGTACTGACTTTTGAAAATTGGCGTCGGATTCGTCGAGGTCAATTCGTAACCTTTCAGAATAAACTCCGGATAGATAGTGTTGCTGGCCGGCTCGTAAACTCTGTCGCCGCTGAAGTCGCCGTAGAGTTTGTATTCGTAATTGTTGTCGCTGCCGAACTTCAATTGTTCGCGATCGGGCGCTAGTTTTTGTTTTTCATTCAACATCACCAATTGCGCCGTGCTCCACGGCTGACCCGGCCGACGCACGTAACCCCAAAACTTGAAGTCCGGTTTGTAATAACGGCGTCCGATAAAATAATCGCCGAGCGGCTCCGCCTGGATGTTTTGCGCCATCGCAATCCTCGCCTGCTGAATTCCTTCCGGCACAGTTTCGCAACCGGTAAAAAAAAGAGCGCCAAGAAAAACCTCGATCCGAAAAAGGAATTGAACCGCGCGTTTCATTCGTAAGATCGACCATTACCGAATCGACATCTTTTATCGCAGCTTTGCGCGTCGCGCAAACGTTGGGCGTTCCGTTTTGTAGGGCGGCGATCTTCGACGCCAAATATTTAAGCCCGGCGGTCAAAATGACCGCCCTATAATAACGTTAAACCGTTGCATCGTTTTCGTCCCACTCGTAAACTTCCGCCGAATGATCGAATTGGAAGTTTATGCGGCTGGACTGCGAGACTTGGACAAGGTCCTGGAGTTGGATCATCAGCTCGAAGCTATTCCCGGCCTGCGCTACAAAGTCGATAG
>QHRC01000234.1 GCA_003219995.1 Verrucomicrobiota bacterium | reverse complement strand
GCGATCTGCCCGAGCTTGGAGAAGGCGCGCTCAAAAACTGCCTTCCCTATGACGAAGTCCCACCCGCGAAATACGCGAAGTGGTCGGATACCCATTCGCTCTTCATCGATCAATTACAGCGGCGTTCAGCGGAGCGTGTCCAGAACACGACCGAGTTTCATTATGTGATGGAAGATATCGGGCGGCTACGCCAGAAGCTCAATGATAACCGGATCTCGCTCAACGAAGATGTGCGCCGCAAGGAAATTGCCGACGACAAGCTCCGAAAAGAAACGCGCGCGAAAGAGCGTTTGGCCAGCAACCAGGAGGAACCGCGCATCTATCGCCTTACCCTCGATACGGTCGACAAACCGAACCTTCAACTGATCATGTTCCCGGGAAAACTAGCCGCCGCGAAGAAAGGTGGAGTTTCAACAAAGGTCGCGCCTGAAGCTGCGGCAGACGCTGATTCGGAATTAATCGGCGGCGGTGACGATCAGGATAATAACAAGGAACCGGCCATCGATCCGGAGCGCGACGAAACCTTGAATATTCTCGCTGATCTTGTCGATCTTTCCCGCGGTCCCAAAACGGCCAGCACAAGCCGCTGATTATCTAGCGCCACCACCACGGCGGCGCCGAGCGCGGATCCATGAACGGGCTGCGCCCTCTCGTCATCCACGGCGATTCCTCCGAATAGCGACCGCGCGGCGTCCGGCCAAAAACTGTCACTGGCGTACCAACATCGATCCCGTTGAAAAATGCGATCGCGTTTTCTTCCGGCAACCGGACACAACCATGCGACGCCGGATAACCCGGCAAATAGCCGGCGTGCATTCCGTTCGCGCCACTAAAGCGCATGAAATAGCGCATCGGGGCGGGAACGAACTTGCCGCCGGGCGGCACCGGCATGTCCGCATCGGCGTCGGACACAATGGTGTTGCCGCGCGCGTTAACAATCTTTCCGTACATCGACGAGTAATGATTGCGTTCCTTCTCGATAATTTTGAAGGAGCCGGTTGGTGTGAGATGTCCATAACGGCCGCTCGCAATTGGGGTCGCCAGAACTACGCGACCGTCCTGGATTAAGTAGGCGGCTTGCTCCTGTAGATCAATCTCAACCGCGGTTTGCGCGCGAAGCGAGGAAAACACGAGAATGAGAAGAAGAACCGAGGCAATTCGGAATAGTCTCACAATCATTTCAACCCGCACGAAGGGCAAAAGTCTCAGGGTGGATCGAGCAGTCCCTTGCTCGATGCTAAGACTGGCGACGGAGCCGCAAAATGGCTAACATCGCGCGACGGAGCGCGCGATCCATCTCACACCGCGATTGGCGCTTTGATGGAAGGGTGCGGGTCGTAGCCGATGAGCTCGAAATCTTCGAATTTGAAATCGTGGATGTTCTTGATGGCTGGATTCAATTTCATCCGCGGCAAAGATCGACAATCACGAGTGAGCTGTTCGCGTGCCTGCTCGAGATGGTTTTGGTAAAGATGCAAGTCGCCAAAGGTGTGGACGAAATCGCCCGGCGTAAGATCGACAACCTGCGTCACCATCAACGTGAGCAGCGAATACGATGCGATGTTGAACGGAACGCCGAGAAATAAATCGGCGCTGCGCTGGTAAAGTTGGCAGCTTAGTTCGCCGTCCTGCACGTAAAATTGAAAGAGCACGTGACACGGCGGCAACGCCATTTTGTCGGTCTCGGCCGGATTCCACGCGCTCACAATCAAGCGACGACTGTTCGGATTTTTTTTGATCTGCGCGATGACTTTGTCGATCTGATCGACGCGCACGCCGTTTTCGCCACGCCAGTCGCGCCATTGCGCGCCATAAACGCGGCCGAGTTCGCCTTTTTCGTCGGCCCATTCGTCCCAAATCGTCACGCCGTGCTCATTGAGATAACCAACGTTGGTGTCGCCGCGCAAAAACCAAAGCAACTCGTAGATGATCGATTTGATGTGCAGTTTTTTCGTAGTGAGCAACGGAAATCCCGCGCCTGCGGGACGTAAATCGAAGCGGGCTTGCGCGCCGAAGATTGACAATGTGCCCGTGCCGGTGCGATCGGCGCGCGGCTGACCATTCTCAAGCACGAGCCGGAGGAGATCATGATATTGGCGCACGCAAAACGCTTACTGCGTTCGCGTCTTTTTGCGAAAAGAAAGTTGTAGCGGCGGTCTGCGACCGCCGAAAATAAAGTTGATCCGACACTCATAGAGCGCTGCTACAGCATCATCTGTCTTGCAAATTAGACGCGGTGGCCGTTCTCGCTGTGTTTCAGCGAGCCCAGGTCTTTTTCGAGCTGTTGTTTGCGCTCGTTCAGCGTTTGCAAACGCAATTGCCAGCGATGCAATTGAATGCTGAACTGGTTGATATAACCGGTGACTTCGGTTCGTTGCGATTCGTTTTCGGTCAGACGCTGCTGAATTCCCTGTAATCGCGCGGCTGTGCCCGCGGCCGGCGCACTTGGTTTCGGAACGGCGATGAGGTTGCCGCAGCGTTGGCAGCTCACACTCATTCCGGCCGCAGCGCGATTGACTACGAGCGACGTGTTGCAGTGCTCGCAGGAAAAGAAAATGTCGGGGTTGGCGTCTGCTTTTGGCGCAGAGATTTTTGCCGCT
>QHRC01000233.1 GCA_003219995.1 Verrucomicrobiota bacterium | reverse complement strand
CTGGGCACCACCAACTCGTGCATGTCGGTGATGGAAGGTGGCGATCCGGTAGTTTTAGAAAATAGCGAGGGCGCGCGGACGACGCCTTCCGTAGTTGCATTTACAAAGAATGGCGAGCGGCTTGTCGGCCAGGCCGCGAAGCGTCAGGCGGTAACGAACCCGCAGAATACGGTTTTCTCAATCAAACGTTTCATGGGCCGGAAGTTCGACGAGGTCCACGAAGAAGAACATCGCGTGCCTTACAAAGTCGTGAAAGCGGCGAACGGCGATGCGCACGTCCAAGTGGAAGTGAAC
>QHRC01000081.1:7757-17793 GCA_003219995.1 Verrucomicrobiota bacterium | reverse complement strand
CGTCTTGCGTGAACGTTTTGGTGAGGCGCGCAAGGTCGACAACCGCATGGTGTACACATTTCCCTCGCCCCAGCGCGTTGCCGAAAGTTCCGACAAGGAATTACGCGAATGCGCCCTCGGCTATCGGGCGAAAAATTTGCTGGCGACCGCGCGGCTCGTCAGTTCGCGCGCGGCCAATCTCGGTGCCTGGGCGGTGCTTTCCGATGCCGATCTTCGAGCAAAGCTCTGCGAGCTGCCAGGCGTGGCCGCGAAGGTTTCTAATTGTGTGATACTCTTTGCCTACCAACGCTTGGGTGCTTTCCCGATCGATGTCAGGATCGCGCGCCTTTTGAAGGAGAAATATTTCCCCGGAGAGAGAAAAGTGACCCCCCAAAGGTTGCGCCTGTTCTGCGAATCGTATTTTGGCGAATATGGCGGGTACGCGCAACAGTACCTATTTCATTATGCTCGTAAGACCAAAGTCGGGCGGTTAAAGTCGGTCTCTACCTAATTTGTCAGCAAGACTCCGCTGAGATAATGTTCGCTCGCTCGGAATCCGAAGATTCCACGCCCGACACCCTTATCATTATTTATAGCACGCTCTCATGACGACGGCCGAGATCATGTTTGCCCAGCCGGGCGATGCCACGATGGATCGAAAACATGAAGCGCGAAAAGTTTTATGGGCGCTGCTGGCAGCGCTTTTCATTCATCTGTTGGTTGCATTCACGCTTGCCGGTCTGGGGGGCGTTTTTTCCCCTCCGCTGCCGATCGAGGAAAAACCGGTCGAGCTAACGATTGTCGATCTTTCCACGCCGCCACCGGTTGTTCCGAAGAACCCCGCGTTCATGGAGACGGACGAATCGAAGCAATCGGCGGAGGCGCCAAAAGAAAAAACCTTTGAATCAAACGCCAACTCAATCGCCGCGAGTCAACTTCCGGCGACAGGCGGCATGCCCTTGCCGTCGCAGCAGGGGATGGACCGGCCAGGGGTCGATTTGGAAACGCACCAGTTCTCGCTCCCAAACGAAGGCGCGCAATCACAGCCCAGCGCCGCGCCGCAGGAAAGTCCAAAACCGTCCGAACCGCCGCAACCAACACCTCAGCCGACGCCGGTCACGGACTCAGAGCAATTTGCGATGTTGACCTCGAGGCCGACTCCGACAGTCCGGCCTTCCGTAGTTCCGACGCCGGAACAGCCGCGCTCCGCCTACCGCGCGCAAAAACGTCAAACTCGATTGTCGGGATCGATCACGAATCGTGGCGCATCCGCGGTGAATGCGATTGGCACGCCTCTGGGTCGATATCAAAAAACTCTCTACGACGCTGTCGGCTCGCGTTGGTACTATTATGTCGCCAGGCAGCGCGATTTGGTCAGCATCGGCACTTTGCGTCTGGTCTTTTCGGTTGACCGAAGCGGTCACGTGGCCAATCTCAAGGTCGTCGAAAACAGCTCCAACGAATCTTTCGCAAACGTATGTCTCCAATCTGTGCTCGAAATCCAGTTGCCGCCGATTCCGGAGGATGTGGCGGACACGCTGCCAGCTGAGGGGTTGGACGAGGAAATGTCGTTTACGATGTACGCTAATTGATGATCGCCATTGCTCTCATCGCCGGGGCGCCCGAAACGGTGCAGACCATCATGAGCTTTTTCGTCAGGGGCGGGCTTTTCATGTGGCCGTTGCTCATCTGCTCGATCGTTTCGGTGACGACAATGATTTTGCGCGGCATCGCTTTGCGCGAAAAAAATGTGATGCCGCTTGTCATCCAAAGCGAGATCGAAAGGCTTATGCCTGGGGGAAGCGCAGAACGGCTGGGGCGGATCGTGCAGCATGACCCGTCGTCGCTGGCACGGATCGCCCGGGTTGCGCTCCAACACTTGCGCGGTCCGCGTTCAGAGAATGTGGAAGCAGTCGAAACGCGCGCCCGTCACGAGATGGTGCGGCTGGAGAAAGGGCTCATTGTTCTCGAAGTCATCACTGGGATCGCGCCGCTGCTCGGCTTGATCGGCGCGGTCTCCGGTCTGGTGCACGTTTTTTCTCACCTTGGCTTGAGTTCGGGCGCATCGGATACACGCCAGATCGCGCTCGGCATTGCCGAAGCGCTGAACGCAACCGTCTTCGGACTTTCGATTGCGGTGCCGACGTTGATTGCTTTCAGTTATTTCTCCAAGAAGGTGGAAGTAATGTCGGTGGAAATGGAGACGCTTGTCGTGGAATTGATCAGCAAATGCTACTACGGGCGTTCGTCCCGCGAAGCGCTTCCAACAAAATCTCCACCGCTGACAACAGCGCCGACGCCGACGCCCGTGGTGTAATCTGCGCATCTCAAGCCATGAACTTTGTCGTCCGCAAACGCAGGGCACCCACCATCATTATCGTTTCGCTGGTCGATATTCTCATCATCCTGCTCATCTTCTTTGTCGTCTCGACGACATTCAAAAAGGATCAGCCGGAAGTTCAGATCAATTTGCCGGAATCGAAAACCGCGATCAAGCGGCCGGCCGAGCTCGAGCATGCAATCGTGAGTGTCGATCAAAATGACGCGATCCAGCTGGATGGGCAAACTATCGGCGTTACCGAATTGGAGGCCGCGGTGCGCGATTTGCCGGCCGATCGTAAATCGACGCTGGCCCTGCAAGCCGACAAAAAGGCGTCGTGGGGCACCATCGTCAAAGTGATGGACGCTTTGAAACTGGCAGGCGTGAAAAATCTTCCGTCGTTTATGCGCGAGGAAAAATGAGATTGTCGATTTTGCAGTATGGCGATCCGATCCTGCGCGCGAAAGGCCAGCAGATCGATAAGATCGACAATCGCATTCGCGAGCTTGCCCAGAACATGCTTGAGACCATGCGCGCCGCGAACGGCATCGGACTTGCCGCGCAGCAAGTGGGCGAAGCGCTGCAGCTGACCGTGCTCGACATTTCCCAAGTCGAAGATCGACCGAGCACGATGAAATTAAATGGCGAAGATGTCGATTCAAATGCGGCGATGCCGCTCGTCTTGATCAATCCACTGATCATTCGAAGCGAGGGCAGCGCAGTCGGGACAGAAGGCTGTCTCAGTTTCCCTGAGATCACTGGTGAAATCGAGCGGGCGGAATCTGTAACCGTGCGCGCGCAAACGCTGGAGAATAAAACGATTGAAATCGAAGCGACCGGTTTGTTGGCGCGCGCTTTGCAGCATGAAGCTGATCATCTCAACGGAATCCTTTTTATCGATCGAATGAGTTCGGCGGCGAAGGCAAGCGTGTCGAGCCGGCTAAAGCGATTGCAAAAGGAGACAAGACGCGGGCGAGTAAAAGATCGGCAATCGCGTGCCATTGAAGCTGCGCTATAGGTGGATCGAGCAGTCCGGTGCTCGATGCCGAAGTAAGGCGGCGAAGCCGCATTTATAACATCGCCCGGCGGAGCGGACGATCCACCTCAAAGCGCTTTGTAATCGACCGTGATCGTGCGAAAGACGAGCATGTCGTGTTGGGCGGAGAAATAGAAGAGCTCGAGCATCGTCGCGCCGACCACCCATTGGTAGCCGACCAGTGTTTGGATGACTTCGGTATCGGTGTTGCGCGAGCGGGAGACTAGTTTGCCCGTCCCGTACTTCTCGTCGAAATATTTGCGGATTTCTCCCATGCGCTGGTTGTAACGCTCGATCGTCCAATCGGGATATTCGTATTGCAGCTCGACGCCGAAGAGCGATCTCCCCTTGAAAGTAAAGAGCGTGCGCTTCAAACCGGGATGAACGAGGCCTTCAACGGTCCACACTTCGCCGCTTTCTTTTTTTTTGCGCGACAAGATCTGTGCTTTCGCGCCTTTTAAGACCGCTTCCACGCGCGCCATGGAATCGTTCCAGCGAAAGCCGAATGGCGGGAGGAGTTCATCGGCGGCACGGATGGACGAGATGCCGACAAAAATCGCGACCGAGACGACGAGAAAAATGCGCATGGCTATTTTGCCCGCGACCGGGAAGAAACAGCGGGCCCGGATTGCCAGTTCGCTATTCTAATTTGGTTCAAATTCATCTCCGGCACGTGGAATGAAGGCGAAATGTGCTTCAAAGGGGGCAAAAATGCCCGTGTGCGCTAATTCGGTCAACTTCCGGAGTCAAATTCGCACGAAGGGATCATTTTTGCCATTTTCGGCCACGCTCGTTTTGATTTTTCAGTCAAGATTTTTTTGATGTGCGGCGAAAATAAAATTCAGATTTTTTCTTGTCGATGTAGGCGGCGGTTTCTAATCTGAAGCCGCTGGCAGGGCGAAAAGGGAGTGGATGTGAATAAGATGTGAACAGCTTCTGGTAAAACTCCTAACAGCGAGAATGAGCGAGGCCTTAACCTTTCTATACCGACGACGCAAATCAGATGTCGATCTTGCCGCAACCCTGCCGTTGCCGAAGTGCGCCCTGAGCGCTTTCCCCTCGTATCTAGGCATTTTTGGTGTTTTTTCCGAACGTTTCCCCTGGGTTGCAGGTGCAGCATCGCCCAAGCATCGGCCTCGGTTCGCTGACCAATTTCCCTCGGTAAAGGCCTTTGTGGCAATTGTGTAACGCTGTTAACAAGTCGCTATGAACGAGAATTGTACTCAATTGTGGCAACGATTGTCCGCCGCTTTAAAGCCACAGGTCAGCGCCGATACGTTCAAGCGCTGGTTTTCCGCCGTGGAATTGATTGACGTCACCGCCAACTCGCTCACTTTTCGTGTTCCAAACAACATCTACCAATTTTGGATCGAGAGTAATCACATGGCTGCCCTGCAAGCGGCCATCGTCACTGCTTTCGGCGGCCCGCGCGAAGTAAAATTCTCTTTGCCGCCTGGAACGTCAGTCCAGGTGGCTGAAGACGCGGCGGCATTGAAAGAGGTGGCCTCAGACTCGCCTCGCGACACGAAACCAGTCGGCAGCGCGCTCGGGCTCAATCCACGAAACACGTTCGAATCGTTTGTCGTTGGTCCTAACAACGAGATCGCTCATGCGGCCAGTCTGGCGGTCGCGCAGTTACCGGCGAGGACTTATAACCCGCTGTTTATTTACGGCGGCGTGGGCCTGGGCAAGACGCACCTCATGCAGGCGATCGGCCAATATGTGTGGGCGAAAAAGAAAGGTGCGAAGGTGATGTATCTCTCGAGCGAACTGTTCATCAACGAATTCATCGACGCGATTCAACACAGCAATCTGGTAAAATTCCGAAAGCGTTATCGCCAGGCCGATCTGCTTTTGATCGACGACATTCAATTTCTCGGCGGCAAGGAACGCTCGCAGGAAGAATTCTTTCACACCTTCAACACCCTGTTTGACGGTCATAAACAGATCGTGCTCTCAAGCGACCGGCCTGCGTCGGAGATCACAAACCTGGAAAAGCGGCTCGTTTCGCGCTTTGAATGGGGACTGACCGCTGAGCTTCAGCCACCGGACATCGAGACGCGCATGGCGATTCTGCGCAAGAAAGCACGGACGATGCAGATCAAACTGCGCGATGATGTTTTCGAATTTCTGGCCAATCGCATTCGCACAAACGTGCGTCGTCTGGAAGGTGCGCTCATGCGCGTCGCCTCCTTTGCTTCACTCAGTGGCAAGGAGCTCACCCAGGAAGTGGTCGAACATCTGCTCAAGGACATTTTGCAGGAGGAAGCGCGGCATTCCATTACGATCGAGCAAATTCAACGGCGGGTGGCCGAACATTTCGATGTGCGTCTGGCCGACATGACGAGCAAACGGCGCCCAGCCAATATTGCCTTTCCCCGCCAGGTCGCGATGTATTTGGCGCGCGAGCTCACGAAAGCATCGCTCAACGAGATCGGCGACGCATTTGGCGGGCGCGATCACGGCACGGTCCTTCATGCCTGCAAGCTGGTGAAGAAGCGCATGGGCGAGCAGGACAGCCTTCGTCAGACAATTTCTTTCATCGACAGTTCGTTGCAGAGGTAGGGGCGATTGACCCCAATCGCCCGCTCATGGAGATTATCACGCGCAAACGGGCGGTTCAGGTGAACCGACCCTACCTGCTTGTCGATCTTAGCGCGGAAGAGTTTGCGGTTGCCGAATAAAATCGAAGGCCTTACATCTTAAGCGCTCCATGCCCTCATGAAATTCAGCGTCACGAAAGAAAAGCTGCTCGAAGGTCTGCAACAAGTCCAAAACGTGGTCAGCACTCGAACCACGCTGCCGATTCTTTCCAACGTGTTGCTGCAAGCCAACGGCAACGAAGTTCATCTTACCACGACCGATCTTGACGTCGGTGTTCGCGGCAGTTTCGAAGCGCAGGTGGAAAAAGAGGGCGCAACCACCCTGCCGGCGCGCCGCCTCTTCAACATCATCCGCGAGCTGCCCTCGAGCGAAATCCAATTCGATGTTGATGGAAAAAACACTGCGTCGATCCGGAGTGGGCAAAGTTTTTTCAAAATTCTCGGCTTGCCCGAGGAAGAATTTCCGCCGCTGCCGAAATTCGAAGACGCCAAGGTCGTCACCATCCGGCAAAAGGATTTGCGCGACGGCTTGCGTAAAACTTCGTATGCCATTTCGACCGATGAGACGCGCTATGTGCTCAACGGCGTGCTTTTCAGCTTTAAGGAGAACAAGCTTACCCTTGTGGCGACGGACGGCCGCCGTCTTGCGATGCTCGACATCGAACTGGAGTTCCCGCGCAGCCACGAAGCGGACATTATTGTGCCGACAAAAGCGGTGACGGAGTTGCAGCGCCTGCTCGCCGAAGATGGCGAAGTGAAAGTGAGTATCGGCAGCGGCCAGATTGCGTTCGATCTCAACAACACGTTGCTCGTCTCCAAGTTGATTGAAGGCAACTATCCGAATTACAAGCAGGTCATCCCATCAGAGGCGAAAGAGCGCGTCACGCTCGAGCGCGAGACTTTCCTGAATTCGTTGCGGCGCGTTTCCCTGCTCGCCAGCGAAAAGTCGAACTCGATCAAACTCAACTTTAGTAAGAACAACATCGAGATCACCGCCAACACCCCGGAGGTCGGCGAAGCCAAGGAATCCCTTCCCGTCGCTTACAAAGGACGCGATTTTTCCATCGCTTTTAATCCGGAATTCTTGATGGCGCCATTGCGCAATCTGACCGAAGACGAGATTTTTCTCGATTTGATCGATGAAATGAGTCCGGGCGTGGTAAAAATCCAGACGCCGTTTCTTTATGTCCTGATGCCGATGCGCATCAGCGCGTAATGGTAGCGCAAGCGTCTCGCTTGCGTTTCCCACGAAATCGCAACCGGGACGGTTACGTTACATTTTCCAGCGCTTCGCGCACGGCCGTGAAATCTAAGGCGTCTAAATCGCCTTCCGGTGCCTGAATCACTTGCACGTTCTTATTTCTCGGTCCCCAAACTTCCGGATCTGTGGGGCCGAACAGCAAAATGCAGTTTGCGCCGGCTGCCGCGGCGAGATGCGAAATTCCGCTGTCATGTCCGACAAAGATCGCATTTTCGAGAAGGGCTGCGAGATGCGGCAATGGTAAGCTCCTGGCAAAGCGAACGCGTCGATTTGTCCAAATCGATTCGAGCCGCGCGACTTGATCGTCGTCTGCCTCGCCGGAAACAATCATGATTGATCCGCCAAAAGCTTTCTGGCTGAGCAAGTGATTTCCGAGAGCGATCCAATTTTCGAGCGGCCAATTTTTCTTTTCACTCCCGCTGCCGGGATGAAAGGCGATGATAGGGCCCGCATCATCGCCGACAAATTTCGCCGCAACATGTCGATCCTCCCTCGAAGGATACAATTTGGCCGCGAAATCGCTGACTGATACTCCGATCTCTCGGATCGGGCGGGCGAGCTGTTCGGCCGCGTGCTTGCTGCTGTCGATTTTAGCCGGGCCACAAATCAGATTTTCGACGCCGCACCGGCGCAGATTCATCTCAAAAATACCGTCGGGATCGTAAAGATAACTGATGAGTAAATCGAAACTCGCGAAATAATCGGCCAGATCCGCAGAAGGTACCGAGTTCTTGGCGAAAAAGCTCGCGAGCGGTCCGTATTCGATTGAGCGGACGGCTTGCGCGTAAAACCGGCGCTCCGCTAGAACCGCGGTATTTTTGTAACCGAGCGTCACGCAACGCCTTCAGCGTCGGCAATGTTAAAATGAAATCGCCAATCGCACCGCCCCGGATCACGAGAATCCGTTTCATTCGTTTTCTGTAGCGGCGCTCTATGAGCGCCGGCCTGTTGGGACGACGGTCGGATTCGACTGCGCTCACCGCAGGCGCCGACTGTCGCTACAAATTCTTAATACCGCAAAAATGCGAATGCGAGAATGACCGCGCCGTAAACTAATGCCACGCCATGCATCAAGCGCCAGCGTCCGGCGCTGCGCGTGCTCCAGTTGATTTGATCGCGAAGCAAGTACGGGATCATAACCCAGAACAGCCCGGCGACAACGAGCAGATAAGCGAATACCGTGATAAGCAAGCGGCTCGCTTCGTAACGCAGAAACGCCGCGTCGAGCAACGGTTCGGCCGCAAGCAGACAAAAAATGCCGAGCGCACGTACCGCGAGAAATTCCCAGACAAAGAGAAGAGTCAGTACATAAAGGATCGGAAAAAAAATGAGAAGCGGTTTGCGAAACGCGGCGAATTCACCCATATCGATCGTGGCGAGTAGCCACACAAACCAGATAAGATCGACCGTGAGCAAAACAACGCCGGCGACTCGGGAACGCGGAAATCGTTGCGCCACACCGGCGAGATCGGGTTTGAGCAGGCCGGGCAAACTCATCAAAATCAGAAACGCTCCCGCGATTACCCCGGCGAGTTGCAGAGATAGGTGGTAAATCATGCCGCGATTGCCGTTAAACGGGCGTCAGGTTTGCACGGCTGGCGTTCCATACAAGCTGAATCCATTGGCGCGCTCGATTCGGACATCCACAAGCTCTCCAACCAGTTCATCCTCGCCTTCGCCTGCCCGCCGTAGCGTCGGTGAAGGCGGGAACACGACGATCTTGTTCGTCCGCGTGCGCCCCATCAATCGTGCCGGATTTGTTTTGCTCTGGCCTTCGCAAAGAACTTCGACATTGCGACCGATCAGGCGCTCTCCCGCCCGGCGTGCTGATTCATCTACGACCCGGAGCAAATCTTGATTGCGCTGTTCTTTAACGCTTTCGTCGATTTGATCGCCCATCTCCGCAGCAGGCGTATCGCGCCGCGGGGAATAGCGAAATATAAAGGCGTTGTCGAATTGGATTTGTTCGACAAGCTCGCGTGTTTGTTTGTAATCAGTCTCCGTTTCCCCGGGAAAACCGACAATCACATCGGTGGTAATCGCGATCCCATCGCGCGCTTGCCGGAGGCGATGGATCAGATCGACATATTTCTCCGCGCTATACGTCCGGTGCATCGCTTTCAAGATTTTATTGGAACCCGATTGAAGCGGCAGATGAACGTGATCGGCCAGTTTGGGCAGCCGGGCAATTGCGTTGAGGAGGTCGTCGCGAAAACCGATCGGATGCGGTGAGGTGAAACGAAGTCGGTCGAGCCCATCGATCTCATGGACGGCTTCAAGTAATTGCACGAATGGACTTTTATTGTCGATCTTCGGAAACTCGTGGCGACCAAAAAGATTAACGATTTGTCCGAGCAGCGTGACTTCTTTGACGCCGCGCGAAACGAGGTCGCGAATTTCGCGCACAATTTCTTCGATAGAACGGCTGCGCTCGGCGCCGCGGGTCTGCGGGACGATGCAAAATGTGCAACGCATGTTACAGCCTTGCATGATCGAAACGAAAGCGGTCGCCTGTTTGGGCGAGAGTTGCTGGTCCCGAATTGTCGATTGCGATCCGCTTTCCTCGGAAACATCGACTATCGAAAAACGCGGATCGTCCATTCTTCTCTGGCCGGGGTCGGCGACCCCGGCGACAACTGCGGATTTTCGCGCCACGAGTTCTTCGACGTAATCAGCCACCCGATGGAATTTTTGCGTGCCCACGACAAAATCGACATGCGGCAAGCCTTTCAGGAGTGACGCGCCGCGTGCCTGGGCCATACAGCCAAGGAAGCCGAAGACCACCTGCGGCCGCTCCTTGGCCAATCGTCCCATCATCCACATTTTCCCTAGCGCCT
>QHRC01000081.1:0-7657 GCA_003219995.1 Verrucomicrobiota bacterium | reverse complement strand
GATGAAAAATTTCGGCATGGACGGGCGAAAATAATACACGGTCGCGCGGTCTTCGCCATTATCGACTTTCCAACATGTCGATCTTTCAGATTTAATCCCGAAACCTTTCGGGAATGAAAAAAGACGACACCCCGGCAATCGGAATCATCGGTGGCAGCGGCTTGTATCAAATGGAAGAGCTGCGCGATACGACCGAGCATAAGATCGAGACTCCATTTGGATCCCCCTCGGATTCGCTGGTCGGCGGACAGTTGAAGGGCCGGCAGGTTTATTTTTTGCCGCGACACGGACGCGGGCATCGGCTTTTGCCGCACGAATTAAATTATCGGGCCAACGTTTACGCGCTGCGCTCGCTCAACGTGCGCTGGATCGTTTCTGTGACCGCAGTCGGGAGTCTCCAGGAAAAATATGCGCCGCGCGATATTTTGCTCCCTTCCCAATTTTACGACCGCACCAGTCTGCGGCGCGACCATACGTTTTTTGGCGAAGGAATCGCCGCGCATATTTCTTTTGCGGAGCCGATCAGCGCCAAGCTTCGAAATCTCATTGCTGATTCGGCGCGTTCTCTTGGCGTCACGATTCACAACGGCGGCACTTATGTGAACATGGACGGGCCGGCCTTCTCGACTCGCGCCGAATCGGAGCTCAACCGTCGGAACGGCTTTGACGTTATCGGCATGACCAATCTGCCGGAAGCGAAACTGGCGCGCGAAGCGGAGATAGCGCTGGCCACCATGGCGATGATTACGGATTACGATTGCTGGAAGGTGGAAGAAGAACCGGTCTCCGCGCAGACTGTGATTGGTCATCTCATGGCGAACGCCGAGACGGCGAAGAAGGTTCTTGTCGATCTTATCCCGCGTCTGCCAATGGAGGCGAACTGGCCAGAACATTCCGCTCTCGATTCGGCCTTGGTGACGGAACGCAGGCTTTGGCCTGCTGGAACGGTGAAGAAACTGGAGCCAATTCTGGGGCGATTTCTCTAAAAACCAAAAAATACTTCCTTGCGCGTCGGCGGCCTCGTCTACTCCGTAATCGGGCCAACGATTTCCCTCAGGCGCTCAGCCGCGCGATCGCTTCGCATAACGCACGGATTTGATCCTCGTTGTGCGCGGCTGTTACGGTAATGCGCAATCGCGCCGACCCTTTCGCCACTGTCGGATAACGGATCGCCGGCACGAAGAATCCCTCTTTTTGCAACCCGCGTGCTAAATCGATCGCCGCTTGTTCTGCGCCTGCTACCCATGGGAAAATTGCGCTGCTGACGCGATCAACAGTCTTGTCGGGTCGATTCGGCGTTGCCGGTCGAGCCGGAAGAAGTTCCTGCATCAGCTTGATTCGTTGCCGAAGTAATAACCTGCGCTCTTCTCCGTCGGGCGAGGCGAGGAAGTCGACGGCGGCCAAGGCGGCGGCCGCGATGGCGGGCGGGGGGGCTGTTGAATAGATGAACGAACGCGCGCGATTGATCAGCCATTCGACCAAGCTGCGCGAGCCACAAATATAACCGCCGCTTACGCCGAGCGCCTTGCTCAGCGTCCCCATCTGGACATCGACATCTTTATTCAGGTTCTCCACCGCCGCGAGCCCGCGACCATGTGGTCCAATCACGCCGATGGCATGGGCTTCATCAAGCAGTAAAAGGGCGCGGAAGCGCTTTTTCAGTTCAAGCAACTCGCGCAATGGCGCGAGGTCTCCGTCCATCGAAAAAACAGACTCGGTCACGATGAGGATGCGCTTGCCGGCATGTTCGCGTTGCGCCCATGCGAGATGACTCTCGAGCTTACCCAAATGATTATGTGGAAAAACCCGGATAATCGCGCCGCTCAATCTGGCGCCGTCGATGAGCGACGCATGACAAAGTTTGTCCAGCAAAACAACATCGCCCTTCGCGACCAACGCCGGCAATGTCCCGACCGCGGCGGCATATCCGCTGCTAAAACTGAGCGCGGCCTGCGTTCCTTTCCATTTTGCCAGCGCTGTTTCCAAACGCAGATGCGGGGACTGCGTTCCGCTGATCAAGCGCGACGCGCCCGCGCCGACGCCAAATTCGCCGATAGCGGCAATCGCCGCTTCGCGCAATCGGGGATCGTTCGCCAGGCCGAGATAATCATTGGAGGAAAAATTAATCAGCCGTTTGCCGACGAGATCGACAATTGGGCCTTGGGCGCTGCCGATTTCGCGAAGATGTCGATCTAACGCGCGCGCGCGCAGCGCTTCTAATTGCTGCGCAAAAATATCTGCCATGAGCGCCGTCCCGCCGTTGCGGGACTACATCCAAAGGCCCCAGGAAAGGAGTGCCGATGCATCGCGCCACACACCGGCTTTGCTGTCGCCGAGCACGACTACGATCACGTCGCGACCAGGCCGCGAGCCGCTCGCAATCAAGCAGTGTCCCGCGGCTTCGGTGTAACCAGTTTTCATGCCGTTGCAGTAGGGGAGCCGTCTTAAAACCTTGTTGGTATTTTCGAGCTCGCGCGTGCGTCCGTTGGCAAAGCGAAAAACAAGCTGCGGAAGGCAAACGATCGATCGGATGGTGGGATTGGCATAGGCGGCGCGGGCGATGATCGACAGATCGCGCGCGGTGGAATACTGACCGGGGACTGGCAAACCATTCGGGTTAACGAAATGCGAGCTCGTCGCGCCGAGCTCGCGCGCCCGTTGATTCATTCGGTCGGCGAAGGCCGCGATGCTGCCGGCATTATCGCGCGCCAGGCAACGCGCTACGTCATTCGGACTTTTTACGAGCAGCGCGCGCAGCAGATCGATTCGTTGGTAGGTCTCGCCAGATTTAATGTTTAACTTCACCGGCTCAGCCATGGTATCGATCGCTTCGACGGTTACTGCTCGATCGAGATAGCCGCTTTCGGCAATGATCAGAGCGGTAAGCAATTTCTCCGTGCTGGCGGGCGGTCGCATCTGGTCCGGATTTTTTTCATATAAAACGTCTCCGCTGTGCGCATTGATGACGATGACCGAGCTGGCGCCGGTTGCCGGGACCACGCCCGGAGCGGTCGGGATTTGGATTGGTTCCGCGCTTTCGCGAGGCTTCACCGTTGCTCGATGGGTGCGCTTGGATTTTGACCGGTGCGGCACACCGGTTGGTCTGACGGCATCGGCATCTTCATCTTTAGATGGCGTTGCTCCTATGCAACAAAGCGCCAGCGCTGCTGCACAAAAAGGGATGAACCGATGAAAGGGGCGCTTCATGAGCGAGAAATTAGCGGCAAAGATTTACAAGGTGCAAGCAGATGGTCGGCCAGAATGCTTATGAAATTCGTCCGCGTTGGATTAATTCAATCTCGTAACCTTCCGGCGCATCGATGAAGGCAATAGCATCTCCGCGCTCAGTCCGATGCGGACCGTCAGAGAGCGGATATCCTTTGGCCGCCGCTTCCCGCGCGAATTTTTCCATATCGTCCACTTCGAAGGCAAGATGCGTCAGGTCGGGCCCCACTACAACCGGCCCGCTTTGGTCGAACTTACAGAGCTCAATTTCTTCTTCGCTGGCCGCCGCTTTCAGAAAAACAAGCTGTGAGCCGCGGCCGGAAGTATGCCGGCGAACCTCCTGCAGGCCGAGGACGTCTTTATAGAACGCGACCGTTTTTTCCAGATCGGTTACGCGGTAACGAGTATGTAAAAGTTTCTTTACCATCGTATCTTATTGCCCTGTTCTCCGATTAAATTCAAACTCACAGCGATGAAATTCGTAATTGCCGCGACGGGCGCGAGCGGAACCATCTATCTTCAGCGTCTGCTCGAGCAGATCGATTGCGCCGCGCACGAGATTCATCTCGTCATGAGCGCGCATGCACAGCAAGTCGCGAAGCAGGAGCTGGATGATTTCAAAATTCCATCGCACGTCTCGCGGCATCCTGAAAGCGATCTAAACGTGCCATTCGTGAGCGGTTCGTCCCACTTCGACGCGATGGTGATCCTTCCCTGCTCGATGGCAACTCTCGGGAGGGTCGCTTCTGGCTCCAGCGACAGCGCCTTATTGCGCGCGGCCGATGTTTTTTTAAAGGAGCGCCGCAAATTAATTCTCGTTCCGCGACGTTGCTCGAGGCGGGCGCGATTATTTTGCCGGCGATTCCCTCTTTTTACAGCCGCCCAAAATCACTTGTCGATCTTGTCGACACAGTGGTGTGGCGGATTCTCGATCAAATCGGTCTGCCCAACCCGCGCGCTTACCGCTGGTCCGCCGGAGGACGGATTCGTCGGGGTGAACAGGATAAGGCGGCGGAAACTTCGCGTAAGAAAAATTGAAGATCGAAGGTTGGCGCGCACGTTGGCTGATCGCGTTTGGATTTCATTTGCTGCAACTTTGGGCGCGCACCCTGCGATTTGAAATCGACGACCGCGCGGGCATCGTCGGAAAACCGGTTAAGGAAAATTACGTCGGTGCTCTCTGGCACAATCGCCTCTTGATCTTTCCGTTCGTGCTCCGCCGCTTTTTTTCCAATCGCCGCGGCGCCGCCTTGATCAGCGCGAGCCGTGACGGCGAGCTGCTGGCCGACGCCATCAAACGCTTCCGATTCGATGTCGTGCGCGGCTCGAGTTCACGCCTGGGTGCGAGTGCACTCCGGCAGCTAACACAGGTTCTCACTTCCGGTTGTGACGTGGTCATCACGCCGGATGGGCCGCGCGGTCCGGCCTACGAACTTGGACCGGGCATAATTTTCCTCGCGCAAAAATCAGGCGCGGCGGTATTGCCAATGAACATGGAATACTCGAGCTGTTGGCGAATCAAAAGCTGGGATCGGTTCATCGTGCCACGGCCATTTGCCAAAGTGCGCGTGCTCATCGGCCACCCGCATCCTGTAAGATCGACAATTACAGAGGAAGAGTTCGAAGCGGAGCGTTTGCGTTTGCAAAACGCGATGATGTCGCTGGTTGAACGGCGCTGAATAATCTACGTTCAGTCCATGGCCAACCTGACCGAAGCTGCGCAGAGGAACGGCGTCATCCTGAGGGGAGCGAAGGATCCCTCTTGGATGCGATTCGTCTCCCTTTGATGAGAGATGGTTCGCTCCGCTTAACATGACAAGCTTCACTGTATGGCAAACCTGATCGACGGCCGCGCGATTGCCGAAAAAGTTTATGTCGATCTTCGCCGCGAGATCGCGGAACTAAAATCGAACGGAATCACGCCCGGGCTTGCCGTCGTTCTGGTGGGCGATAATCCGGCGTCGCGCGCCTACATTCGCTCGAAAGATAAAATGAGCCGCGAACTCGGGCTCCATTCGGTCAAGCTCGAGCTGCCGGCTTCAACCACGCAGTCGGAATTGCTTGCGCGGGTTGAAGAATTAAATCGCGATCCCGCGATTCACGGGATTCTCGTGCAATCACCGCCGCCGAAACAAATCGATGAGACGGCAATCGTGCAGGCGCTCGATCCGCGCAAAGATGTCGACGGATTTCACCCAGCAAACGTCGCGAAACTCGTCTCCGCTGCGGCGGACGGATTTGTTCCGTGTACCCCGCTCGGCATTCAACGCCTGCTGGTCGAAAGCAAGATCGGCATCTCCGGCGCGCACGTCGTGATTCTGGGCCGGAGCATGATCGTCGGTAAACCGCTCGCACTTCTGCTCATGCAAAAAAACAAAAACGCGGATGCGACGGTCACGGTCGCGCATTCGCGCAGCCGCAATCTCGAAGAAATCACGCGCTCGGCGGACATTTTGATCGCGGCGATAGGCCGGGCCAACTTCGTGAAGTCAGGACATGTGCGGGACGGCGCGGTGATTGTCGATGTTGGAATTAATCGTATTGAAGACGCTACGAATGAACGCGGTTATCGGCTGGTTGGTGATGTTGCGTTCGACGAGGTCGCAAAGAAAGCGGCCGCCATCACGCCGGTACCGGGCGGCGTCGGTCCGATGACGATAGCAATGTTGATGTCCAACACGGTGAAAGCGTGCCGCCAATTGTTGTAGAGGCTGCTGTCCTCAGCGGCAGAACGCACTGATTTTCTGCCGCCAGAGACGGCGGCAGCTACAACATGTGGACGATTTTATTTGTCAGTACTCGAAGAATCGACGGTTGAATTTGCGCCGCACGAAGAAGGAGCGATGCGAATCTCGGCGACAAAACTGCCGCGCGGGCAAGCCGATTGATCCATAATCGGCCCTGATACATTTGGGCGTGGGCCCGAGCGAATGCGCGCAAGGCCAACTGTCGATCTCCTCCCCCAATGATCTTGATGATCGCGTTCGCCGCCAGCTCCCCAGAGCGCAACGCGTAATAGATTCCCTCGCCGGTAAATGGCTCAACCACACGAGCTGCATCTCCGATGAGAAGAAGATTTTCGTGAGCTGGCGGAATCGTCGCGCGGGTCAGCGGTGTGATCGTCCGCCACGGTTGATTTTGGGAAAGACCAAATTGCTCTTCCGCCCAACGGCGTAGCGCCGGCATTTGTGATGGTTTGCTGACGAGGCAAAGATTCAATTCGTTATCGTTTACGGGGGCCTGGCCCGAATATCCGTTCGGAAGGAATTGTAGGACAACGCGATTGCCAAAATTTTTTGGCAACGGAATATGGGCTTGAAGTGCGATGCGTTCGCGCTCCGGTCGGGGAAGCAAATTGCAGAGTCGCGCGACCGTGGAGTTGCGACCATCGGCGGCGACGAGAAGATGGGCCCTAAAACTTTCTCCCTTCTCCGTCTCTAACGTCCAATGTTCATTCGGGCGCCGATCGCATACGTGATTCACGTGTGGCGTCGGCGGACCGGCGAGAGCGGTGATGGTCGACTCCTGATGAATAACCGCGCCGAGCTCGCGTGCGCGAGTCATCAACAGTTGATCGAAGAGACTGCGTTTGATTGCGATCTCGCGTTCGCCGCCGGAGGGAAGATCGACAATTACTCTCTTTTCGCCAACGGCGATAAACTCGACGGCATCGAGAGTTCCGTGCGGCAATTGTCCGATGCGCTCGGCGATCCCGAGCCGGCGCAGGACCGGCCCACACGATGGATTCAAACAATCGCCGCAGACTTTTTCGCGAGGAAATTTTTCGCGCTCGAAAAGGAGAGTGCGCAATCCCGCGGCGGCGCAAAATGCCGCACAGGTCGATCCGCCGGGCCCGGCTCCGACGATCGCGACATCAAATATTTCCATTTCGCAGAATCATCACAGAAGAAAACAAAGATAACGAAGATTTTTGCTTCCGGCTTCACTGGAACTTCGTTTCCTTCGTTACCTTCTGTTCAATCCTCTCGGCCTACCGAGCGCTGGCGTATGATCTAAAAACAGACGAGACTGTTTTATGAGCTGGTCTCTTCCCATTCTGCGCGTCGCCGGCATTCAGTTGCGGATCCATGTTACTTTCCTGCTGCTAATCGGCTGGCTCGCCTTCGGCTACTACACGGAGGGAGGCTCGGCGGCCGCAGCTGGGCGCGTGTTTTTTATCCTGTTACTTTTTCTGTGCGTGGTCCTGCACGAATTTGGGCACGCGTTTGCCGCGAAAGCTTTCGGCATCAATACCCCGGACATCACACTGCTGCCGATCGGTGGTGTCGCGCGACTGGAACGGATGCCGGAAAAACCTGGGCAAGAGCTGGTCATTGCGCTGGCCGGACCGCTGGTCAATGTGGTGATCGCGCTCGGCTTGTCGGTCGCGATTGGCTGGCATGGTGCCACGGGTGTTGAGGTCTTCGAAAGT
>QHRC01000218.1 GCA_003219995.1 Verrucomicrobiota bacterium | reverse complement strand
TCGAGCCGGTTCCGTGGGGTCCAAAACAAGGCGATGGAGGCGGGCCGCGCTCACCGGACGTCTCCAGGCCGGACACAAAAGACTTGCTCAAAAAAATGCGCAAGGTCGACCCCAATCAATCCAAGCGCTACCGCCAGCGCACGGGCGAGTAATGGACAAGTTACCAGCGGCGTTTGGCCAGGATTTTTCTGGTGCGAGTGAGGATTTTCCTGCGCTGTTGCGGCGCAAAGGCCTGCTCAGTCCGGCGGGCATCGTCGATCCAACGCTCCGAGCGTCGAAGTCGCGTGAGCAAAGCTGGACGCAAACCGAAGCGACCACCATCCTGGCGTTCAAGTTTTCTGGTGGCGTGCTGGTCGCCGGGGACCGACGTGCAACTGCCGGCAATGTCGTGGTGTATGATCGCGCGGACAAAGTCCTGGAGATAGATCGACATTCGATCATGGCGATCGCGGGCGTCCCAGCCACGGCGTGGGAAATGGCGCGCGTGCTCGAACATTCGTTTCAATATTTTCGGAGGACGCAATTACAGGAGATGAGTGTCGATGGAAAAGTGCGCGCCCTTTCGAAACTGTTGCGCGACAATTTTGGCTTTGTCATGCAGGGCGTGGGCATGGTCGTCCCGATTTTTGCGACCTACGATTCCAATTCAAACCCCGAGGCGCGACTTTATTTTTATGATGCAATGGGCGCGCAATTTGAAGCGGCGGATTATGCCGCAACCGGCTCCGGTTCGCCGGCGGTGCGCGGTATTCTCTATTACGAAAACCATTGGGGCGAAAAATCGCTGAAAGAATTGGGGGAGAATGAGGCAGTCGCGATCGCGTTGCGTGCCTTGGACACGGCAGCCGAATCGGACACGGCAACCGGCGGCGTTGACCGCACCGGGAAAATCTTCCCGATCATCAAAATCGTTTCGCATGCAGGGATCACGACGCTGCCGGAAGAAAAGATAGCGGCGGTTTTCAAAAAATCTGTCGCATGATCGAAGAGCCGTATCGATGGGTGGAGGCGATCGCGAACCGGCGCGAGTACATTGAAACGCAGCTAGCGTCGGGCAGTCCGATTGCAGCGGTGGGTTATGGCGACGGTATTTTATTTCTCACTCTTGGCCAGGCACGTCAGAAAATTTTTGAAATTTACGATCGCATCGCCATGGGCGCGATTGGTCATCCCGGGGACATTGAGCGACTGCGCATGGGTGCAATCGAACTCGCCAGCACGGAGGGCTTCACGCGGTCGGCGGCGGATGTTTCATTGCGGCGGCTGGCCCATTATTCGCTCAGCCCGGTGATGAAAAGCGCGTTCGAGCAAGTTTATGGCGCGCCTTTTCTAGCGCGATTGCTTTTTGCCGAGGTCGGCGCCCAACCGGACGAAGATTTGTTTTTGCGGGTCGAGTATGATGGGGCGATCGCGGCGAACGGGGCAACCTTTGCGCAAGTGCGTCACGACTTCGCTGTCCTGAGCGGAACACGGCAATCGACTGAATTGATGGAATCGTTTCTCAGAACCGAGCACGCGCCGGGGGCGACGTTTGAAGCGGCGCTCAAGACCGCGCTCGATGCATGGAGTATTGGGCACTTCGCGTTACAGAAAGACGATGCGAAAGAACTTCCGGAGCGAACAGCCGTGACGAAGCATCGACAAGAACAACTCGCCACGAATGGCATCGAAGCGGCCATTCTTGAACGCGGTGCCAGCGCAGCGATCCGCTTTCGTGCGTTATCAGATAAGGAGGCACGCGCCTTGATCGGCGATTAAAAAGGAAAAGCGATGTTTGGACGACCTCGAATTCGACGAGCGATGCGCAACACAGCGGCCTGGTTGGGCCTGCTCCTCATGGTTGCGTCGTTTGCATGGATGCAATGGACTTCGAAACCAGAGCCAGCGACTTCTGCGCAAGGCCCGGCGCCACATGAGCCTTTCACAGTCGTGGTTCTCGATCCTGGCCACGGTGGTCAGGATTCAGGCGCGATGTGCGGCGGGATGCTGGAAAAGGACATCACACTCGACGTCGCTCAACGGGTCGATCGATTGCTGCAGTCGGAAGGCCTTGCCACAGTGATGACGCGCGTCGGCGATGCTTATGTTTCTCTGGCTGACCGCGCGGCGCTTACGAATCGCGTGCCGAAGTGCGTTCTGATCAGCATTCACTTCAATGAGGACCACAAGTCGGTTTCAAGCGGAATCGAGACTTATTATGCCGAACGTCAGATTCAGCCCGGAATGCCGATTATTTCGTGGCTTCCGTTTT
>QHRC01000080.1 GCA_003219995.1 Verrucomicrobiota bacterium | reverse complement strand
TTGGCCGATGGAATAAGTGTCCTCCGAATCGACTGTGCCGAGTTTATGAAAATAAATCTGCTGATAAAAGTTGAAATCGGCCTCCGGCCGCTCGCCTTTGCGGGGGAAGCGCGTGTAATAAATGCCTGTGCCGTCCGCATTCCACGCCGCGCTGCCGCCGGCCGTCGGGTATTGCACATGCGCGATCGAATCCGGCAGCGCTTTGCCGGTCGCGGTTTCGTAAATATGCAATGTCCCGTCTTCGCTGCCGCCCTGCGAAATTGAGATCGCCACGTATTTGCCGTCACGCGACGCCGCAAACCAATCGATCGCCGTCGTGCCTTTCGCATCCAGCGTGTTCGGGTCGAGGACCATTTTCTCCGATTTCAAATCGTTGGCCGACGCCAGCGTCACCAGCATTTGTTGTTGTTTCGGCGGCTGGAACTTCATCGCGAACAAAATCCCAGGACGCGAGACCAGCCCGGAGTAACTCGGCGAAGTTTTCGCATACCACTCTGCCAGCTGCTTCTCGATCTTTGCCCGGTCCGGCAACTTGTCGATGTACGCGCGGGTTCGCTGGTTCTGATCATCCGACCACGCTTTCACCTCGGGATCGTCGTCCTTCTCCAGCCATTGATAATCGTCTTCGACCTTGACGCCTTGATACTCGTCGGTAACTGGCTTCTTCGCCGTCGGGGAACTCGGTTCCGCCGCGGGCAGATTCGGCAGACAGAGGCCGCATGTCGTTGTGATTAGAAAAAGGAGACGACTTATTTTCATGAGGAAGCAATGAAGGCGTAACGCCGCTGTCCTTGCAACCGATTTTGAGCTAAGGACGCTACTGTTTTCAGCGTCCGGCCAAATCCCTCGTCAGTGCGTCCGAAGTGTAAACTACGCCGTTCTTGATTACGCTGGCGATGTCGGATGCGTGCGCGATATCGTTGACCGGATTTGATTTTAAAATAACGAGGTCGGCGAAGCTGTCTTTGTCGATCTTGCCGGTATGCGCGCCGGTTTCGCCGCCGAAGAGTTTGGCTGCGTTGGCGGTGGCGCATTGCAGAATTTGCATCGGCGTCAGGCCGGCTTCCTTCATCAACTGAAATTCGCGAAAAAGCGCGGGGCCATGAATCGTGCCGATGTTTCCAGCGTCAGTGCCAGCCGCAATCGTAACGCCCGCGTCTTCGAGCGTCTTTAGATTTTTTAGCGCGACATCGTAAGTCTTTTTAATTCGATCGAGTGCCGCGTCCGGATTGGCCAGCGCGGTCTTGATCCGATCGGGCAATTGCTCTTGCGGAATCTTGGTCACGTCGAGTGTCGCGATCACGTCCGGATTACCCCAGGCCTTTTCTTCCGGCGTCAGATTCAACTTGTTTGCGAAGGTGCGGCCGTAGCGCTCAAACACGACCAGCGTCGGACACAAAATCGTATGTCGATCTTTCAATAATTTCACGAATGCGTCGTCGACTGGTTTGTCGATAACGCTGTGCACGAGCACGTCTGCGCCCTCTTCCACCGCTGCCCGTGCCGTTTCCAGTTCGGTCGCGTGCACTGCGACGCGTATTTTGCGCGCATGACTTTCTTCCACGGTCGCGTGCACGATTGGGCGAAAGCTGTCCACCGGATGCTCATCGTTTACGATGTACCAGATCTTCACCAGGTCCGGATTTTGCGCGGCAAGTTTGCGCACGAACTCGTGCGCTTGTTCGGGATTGTCGATCTTGACAATGGGCGGATCGCCGAGATCGAGTTGCGCTCGTGACACGCTCGAGATCAAAGGTCCGGCCACGGCGACCCGCGGCGCTTTGGCAGTCGCATTCGCAGTTTTGCGCACTTCAAAATTCCAAAACGGCCCGCCCACATCAACCACGCTCGTGATTCCGCTGCGCAGATAGCGCGCCAAAGTATCGGGAAGATTTTTTTTGATTAACGCGATCTCATCGGCGTAGGGACGAATCTTTGTTAGATCGACAGCGTCCGGCCGCGTGAACAATCCGCCCGATTGAAAGAAATGAACGTGCGTGTCGATGTAACCTGGCAAAATGAATTTGCCTTTGCAATCGACGACCCGCGCGCCTTTAGCGTTATCTGATTTCTCCGGCGGAGCCACAACGTTGGCAATATGATCGCCGTCGATGAGAATAGTCGCGTCCGGCAGAATCTGATTAGTAGCGGGATTGATTAGCGTCCCATTAGTCAGCGCAATCTTTTCGGCGCGCGCAGTAAGTGCCATCGCAACTGCTGCCAGACAGAGCAAATTTTTCATGGTCGAGATGGTAGCGTGCGCTTGCACAAGAGCATTTGGAACTTCACTCGCGTCGATTTCTTCCATGGACGAGCGCCGTGGCTTTGCGATTAATCGCAGGGTGATCGAGGTCGCGCGGCTTCAGATAAAACTCGTCGATAAGAATCTGGACAAGGGCTGCGGCGGGAACGGCGAGGATGGCTCCGAGAATACCGAACAACGTTGCCATGGCCAGAGTGAAGAAAAGGATATTGACGGGGTGCAATCGCATCTCTTTCCCGAGGACAAACGGAACGAGAACATTCAATTCCACCTGGTAGACGAGGAGAATCACGCCGAGAGCGAGCCAAAATTTTGTTGGGCCCAAACTGAGGGCGACAAAGAGAATTGGGATCGAAACAAGAAAAGGTCCGATATTAGGAAGGAATTCGCCGAGGAAGGCGAAAACGCCGAACATGACCGCCGGTTGTACGCCAATCAACCAAAGCAGCGTGCCGATAGACACACCGGTGATGGCACCGTTAATGGCAACGCCGCGTGCCCACATGATCATTTGGCGCATGAGCCGCGCGAGAGTGCGCCGGGCTTGCTCCCGATAGCGGTCCGGAATGAGAGCGAGATAACCGGCGACGAGCGGTTGTGGATTGACCAATACAAAGACAAGCAAAAGGAGCGCGAGCGCTACACTCAAAACGCCGCCGACCACGCCAATTGTCGATCTTAGTAAAATATTCCCAATGGCGCCGGCGGCCGCCCCAATCCTCCTGGCAATTTCGTCAGTTTGCGGCAAAGCCTCGCGCATCGCGGGATAACTTTGCGCGAGCGAGTCCATGCGCACGCGGATGCCGTGCCAGACTTTTGGCGAATTTTGGATGAGGCCCTCGACCTGGCTGGCGAGTGGCGGAATGGCGAAGAGAATGACGGTTGCGGCGATCGCGATGAGCGCCAGCATGACCAGAACCACCGCAGCGACGCGCGGAATGCGGTGTTTTTCCAGCCAGACAACGAGCGGATTGAGAACCATGGCAAGAAGAAACACAATGGCGAAAAGCAATAAGACTGACTGAAGGGAATGCAGAACGAATGCGCCAATAATGAGCAGGACAACAAGCCAAAGGATGCGCCGCGCGCCGCGGTAACTCAGTGGCGCGAGTTCATCTTCTGCGTGATCAGGTTTGTTCATTGATCGATCCGTCTTACGCTCGCACAACCAGTGAGCAAGCCGGATGGGTTGTAGCGGCGCTTGTATCAAGCGCTGAAATTAATTACAAGGCGTTCGCCGAGAGAAATCTCTCTATCAGTATTGTCGAACTTGCCATGAAAGCACTTGCCAGTTATCTCAACGATCATCTCGCCGGCTCGGTCGCGGCGATCGAGTTGCTTGATCATTTGATCAAGGAGCAATCCGGACAGCGATTGGAAAAATTTCTGGTCGATCTTCGGGACGACATTCGCATTGATCAGGAAGTGCTTCAGAATTTGATTGGCAAGCTCGATCTCGAGGAGAGCAGTATGCGTAAAGTGAGCGCATGGGTCGTCGAGAAGATTGGCCGGGTGAAAATTTCATTTGGCGGCGACGAAGCCGAAGATCTCGGTTTGTTGCAAGCGCTGGAAGGTCTCGCGCTCGGGATTACCGGTAAAAAACTTCTCTGGCGTGCGTTGGGCACGGTCGAGCGGGACTTGTCGCCATTGCAAGGCGTCGATTTAGCGCGACTCGAGCAACGAGCCGTCGACCAGTTCGAGCGAGTGGAGAAAGAACGGCTGTATCTCTCTCGCGAAGCATTTACAGACGAAGAGAAGACTTAGGATCGAGAAAAATTGACTGTCGATCTTAGCGGCGTCTGCGTCCGAACGAATAACCGCGATGAGTGCGTCCGCCGCCGATGGCACGCTTGCCGGCCGAAGTGGATTCCGGTTCAAACAGGACCGTGTAAAGATACGGAAAGTTTTCCAGTTTAAGGCGCGGAATTTTTCGGCCGATGAAGTGTTCGATTGCCTGGAGCGCTTGAACTTCCTGGCCGTTCATGAGCGTGAACGCGTCGCCAACGTTTTGCGCTCGGCCCGTCCGGCCGATGCGATGGACGTAATCTTCCGGATGCTCCGGCACGTCATAGTTGATGACGTGACTGACGCCGGCGATGTCGAGTCCGCGCGCCGCGATATCGGTCGCAACCATCACTTCGTATTTGCCGCTTTTAAAACCGTCCAGCGCTTCGATCCGCTCGCGCTGAGTGCGATTGGAATGGAGAACGGCCACCGAATGATTGCCCTCTTTAAGTTGATGGGCAATGCGGTCCGCGCCGTGTTTGGTCCGGCAAAAAATCAGGGCGCTATCGAAATTGGTGCGTTCGAGCAACGCCATGAGCAGATCGAATTTCTGTTCGGCGGCGACGGGATAGACGGCGTGGGTGACCGTTTCCGCTGGCGAACGGCGCACCCCAATTTCAACCAGCTCGGGATCGCGCAGCACCCAGGCCGCGAGTCGCTCGATCTCAGGCGGAAGCGTTGCCGAAAAAAGCAGCGTCTGTCGATCGGCCGAGATTTTTTCGACAATCCGGCGCACGTCCGGCAGAAATCCCATATCGAGCATGCGATCGACCTCATCGAGGACGAGAATGCTTACGTCGCGAAAATGCAGCGTGCCTTGCTCAAGATGATCGAGCAGCCGGCCCGGTGTGGCGGCGAGAATATCGACGCCGTGTTTGAGATCGGACCGCTGTTTCCCGTACCCGACTCCTCCATGGATTACAGTCACGCGCAGATCGGTGAAGCGTCCATAATCGCGAAACGCGGTCTCGACCTGCGCAGCCAGTTCGCGCGTTGGCTCAAGCACGAGGCAACGAAATTTTCCATGCCTCGCAAGCCGCGTCAGAATTGGCAGGGCAAACGCCGCCGTCTTGCCGGTGCCTGTTTGCGCGGTGCCGATCAAATCTTTGCCCGCCAGAATAATGGGAAAGGCGCGGAGCTGGATCGGGGTCGGCTCGGTGAAACCCATCGCTTGCGTGCCGCGCACGACTTCAGGCGAAAGTCCGAAATTATTAAATGACACGGCTTGAAACTACGCCGGCATAAGAAAAAGTCACTGATCGGGAGCGCCGGCATCTTGCCGGTAGTTCGCTGCATCTTGCGGCGAATACTCTGATAGCGTTTGGCAAGGATGCCGAATGCAGCACGCTGGAAGCTGCGCTCCCGTTCTGCCGGGAAACAGCACTTTGTGAAACGCGATGATCTTTGTGCGAGAATTCCTACGATGCGTGTTTTTGTTCTCGCCGATACGCACGATAAATTTCCGGAGATATTGTCGCCTCTGGCGCGCGATGCCGATGAAATCTGGCATCTCGGCGATGTTTGTGCGGAAAGGATCCTCGACGAACTGCGCGCGACCGGTCGGCCCCTAACGGTGGTCCGTGGAAATTGCGACAATAATTCCGAATGGCCGTTGGTTGTCGATTTTGTGCGCGGCGGAATAAAATTTCGCCTGGAGCACATTCCGCCAGAGCTCCGAACGCTTTCGGGGGAAAATGTCGATGTGGTTTTGCATGGTCATACGCACGTGCCACGAAATGAACGCCGCGGCGGCGTCCTGTTTTTGAATCCCGGTTGCGTGACCCGACCTAATCGCGGATCGCCCGCGAGCGTGGCGTGGCTGGAAATTTCGGATGGAAAAGTCAATTGGCGCTTGATGCGATTGTAGCGAGGTGGATCGAGCAGTCCCTTGCTCGATGCTAAGGTCAGGCGGCGAAGCCGCATTTACGCATTTAAATTGACACCGCCCGACCGAGCGGCCGATCCACCATCGCCTCGACAGAGCGAGGCGGCTACAGTCACCTCATTTCTCGCCTTCGCCCGATTGCCTGCCGAACCATCTGCGCTTTTTCGGTTTCGGTTCTTCGGTCGGTGTTGGCCCTGCCGGCTCTTTTTCTTTCGGCGCCGCTTCTTCGCGTTTTGCGGCGGGTTCTTTTTGTTTCGGAGCCGGGGCAACCTCTTTCCGCTTCGGCTTCTTTTCCTCCGCCGATTTTTCTTCGGCCACTTTCGCGGCATCAACCCATTCGATGAAGGCCATGGAAGCGGAATCGCTTTTGCGCTGGCCGAGTTTCACAATGCGCGTGTAACCGCCGTTGCGGTCCGTCGATCGGGGCGCGATCTCATCAAATAATTTTTTTACCGCCTTCTTCTGCCGCAAGATCGACAATGCGTTACGTCGCGCGTGGATTGAGCCATTTTTTCCGAGTGTAACGATTTTTTCCGCGAGCGGCCGGACCGCTTTGGCTTTGGCCAGCGTCGTCTTGATACGCTGATGTTCGATCAAACTGCAAACCTGATTGGCGAGCAGGGCTTTGCGATGCTCAGCGGTGCGGCCGAGTTTCGCGATTTTATTTTGATGTCTCATAATCTGCGCAATCGCACTGCCGATTGGCGACAAGCAACTAGGCTTTCGTCCGATCGAGGGCGCCGTTTGCCGCCGCGCCATCAGGTCCGGCCGGCATATCGACCAAACCCGGATCGAATTTCATGCCGAGGCTCAGTCCCAACTGTTGCAGCTTGTCCTTAATCTCGTTGAGCGATTTCTTGCCGAAATTGCGATACTTGAGCATCTCGCCCTCGGTCTTCTGCGCGAGCTGGCCTACGGTAGTGATGTTCGCATTGTTCAAGCAGTTCGCGGCGCGCACACTGAGCTCGATCTCGTTCACGCTCATGTTGAGCAGCTTTTTCAGCTTCATATTCTCTTCGCTCACCCCGGCCGGCGTCTCGTCGAATTCGATGACCTCCTCGTTGAAATTGACGAAAACGTCGAGATGGTGTCGCAGAATCGCTGAGGCCTGAAGCAATGCGTCATCCGGAGTGAGGCGTCCGTCCGTCCAGACTTCTAAAATCAATTTGTCGTAGTCCGTGCGCTGGCCGACACGCGTGTTTTCGACCGCGTACTTAACTCGTGTGACGGGTGAAAAAATAGAATCGATTGGGATAAGACCGATTGGTTGATCGGCGCGCTTGTTTTCCTCGCCGGTGGCAAAACCGCGGCCGACACGCACGTCGAGCTCGGCATCAAATTTATGTTTCTTGTCGAGCGTGCAGATGATCTGCTTGGGGTTAAGCACGTCGTAGCCTTGCACTACCTGGATATCGCCGGCCGTGACTTCACCTTCCTTGTTCACGGTCAGCGAGAGCTTTTTCGATTCGTGGTCCTCGGCTTTGAATTTCACCTTTTTAAGGTTGAGCACGATATCGGTCACGTCCTCAACCACCCCGGGCAAGGTCGCGAACTCGTGTTGCGCGCCAGTGATTTTCACGGCGGTGATGGCAGCGCCTTCGAGTGACGAAAGAAGCACTCGACGGAGCGAATTTCCAACGGTGTGCCCATAACCGGCTTCAAACGGCTCGGCGACGAACTTCGCGTAAGTTTCTGTAGCGGTGCTCTCGTCCTTGACGAGAGTCTTCGGCATTTCAAAACGACCGTAACGAACTGGCATATTAACAATGAGTGATTTAGCGAGTGAGCGATTTAGCGAATTGCGAAAGACAAATCACCCGATCATTCAATCTCTGAATCACTGAATTCCTCTTCACCGGGTTTCCCCTGGCGAGTGCGGCTTCACGTCCAGCGACGGAGACCCAGGGACCAACGGCGTAATTTGTAAAAACTCGCTGCGGAACGTGAAATAAAGACCAATCGCGCGCTTTTGCAACCCCGATTCTGTAGGGGGAAGCCGTTGGCTTCCCACGGGACGCAAACTGCGTCCCCTACAGGACTAAGCAGCAAGAGATCAACTCTCCACAATTTCGTCCGGCAACACATTGGAAGTTGTCGATCTCTTCGGGAAATGTTCGGCCAGCGCCCGGCCTGTTTCCTCGATCGCTTCGGCCAGGGCGTGACTGAATTTCTCGTTTTGAAAATGCGGGCGCATTCCGTCGACAAGCCGCTGCCAGAAAGCCTCGCCGAATTTCTCGTGAACTGCCTGATCGCCGATCACGGCAAACTTGCGGGCGCGTGGCGCTACAAAAATCAGCACGGCATTTCTTTCCGCCGTCTTGTGCATCCTAAGCCGGTGAAACTTCTTCTGTGCCGCAATCAGGGGATCGCCATTCAACTTCCCGCGCTGAACATAAACGCCGATTTGGCCGGAAGTTTTTGCTTCGGCGTCTTTGATCGCCTTCACAATCCGATCGTGCTCGAGTTTACCGAGAAATTCCTTTGTTCGCATCGCCTACCAACTTCCACTCGATCCACCGCCGCCGAAACTTCCGCCACCGCCGCTAAAGCCACTAAATCCACCACCACCGGAAGACCAGCCGCCACCGCCACCTCCTATCGGGAAAAATATGGGACCGCCTCGGCCCGACGAGTAGCCGTAACCGCCAAGTCGCCGCATCGCTCGCGAAATCGCGATCAAGACAATGATAAAAATGATAAAGAACAAAAAGCTTGGAGCCCCGGCGTTTCGGCTCGTCTGTCTTTCGCGAACCGTCGTTCCGTCGCCTTTGTATTCACCGCGGATCGCTTTGCACACTAAATCGATCCCTTCGGAGAGACCGCCCTCGTAGTCGCCGCTACGGAAATGCGGGTTGATATGGTTCGCGCGAATGTCGTAGGCGACGATGTCTGGCAGCGCGCCTTCCAGGCCGTAACCAACTTGGATCGACATGTTGCGGTCGGCGATGAAGACCAGAATTGCGACGCCGTTGCGCTGCGTTTTCGTGCCGACACCCCACGATTGCGCGACGCGCTGTGCGTAGTCTTCGATCGACGAATCGCTCTGCATTTTCGGAAAGACCGCCACGACCACTTGGTCGGAAGTCTCCCGCTCGAATTGTGCGAGCTGTTCGTTGAAGCGGCTCGCAGCCTCTTTTGAAACAACGCCTGCGTAATCGTTAAAGTAGCGATCTGGTTTTAGCGGGATTACTTCCCCGGCACGAGTTTCGATCGCGATAAGCGCCGCAATCATCACGGCAAAGAGCGCGATTTTCGTCTCTGGTAGGGACGCACCTCCGGGGCGTCCGACGATGTCGATCTTTGCGCGCACCGGTAAAAATTCGACGGACATCTCGGAGAGATGTCCCTACCCATTTACGGCGAGCCAGCCGGTGAAGCCGCCGGTGCCGGCGTGCCGAAATTGAAATTCACCGCCGGCGCCTTTTCCGCGCCGGCTTGGGCGTTGAAAAACGGACGCGATGGAAAACCAAACATGCCCGCGATCATGTTGGTCGGAAAACGCCGCACTGCCGTGTTAAAATCCTGCACCGCGGTGTTGAAGTTATTTCGTTCGACTGAAATCCGATTTTCTGTGCCTTCGAGCTGCGCCTGTAAGCCGAGAAAATTCTGGTTCGATTTCAACTCCGGATAGCGTTCGACCACCACCAGCAACCGCGACAACGCATTGCTCAATTGTCCTTGCGCAGCCTGGAATTGTTCGAGCTGCGCGGCATCGGTCGGGGCTTTGTTCGGATCAAGTTGGAGGCGGCCGACACTGGCGCGCGCGTTGGTCACTTCGGTCAGCGTCGATTTCTCGAAATTGGCCGCGCCTTGCACGGTGTTCACGAGATTCGGAATCAGATCGGCGCGCCGTTGATACACGGTCTGGACGTCGCCCCATTTCTTGTTCACCGTTTGGTCGAGGGTGACCAAACGATTATAGGTGCCCCAGAAAAACAGCCCGATAACGAAGACAACGAAAAGGAGGATGAGCAAGACTCCGCCGCAACCGATCGCAAATTTGTTCATAAGATCGACAATGTGATTTGCAATCGTTCAGGAATCGCGCGGCCAAGTCAAATCGCTATCGACCGAGGACCAAGCGCAGAAAATGCGCGTCAGAAAATTTTCCGCCACGTCCTTGTCTAACAACAATGGCATTGAGCGATGGAATGATGAACAAACGCTGATAATCGGAGCCGAGTGCGACCACCATATCGGACGGCGCATTCCTGCAAATGCAGATGTCGCCCCAACGCGCGCTCTCCCACGGCAGGTCGAGCTCTCTCTCGACGTCGATCTCGTTCGCATAGGGGGCTTGTCGATTCAACCAAAAGGTCAGCCCGTAGGACGGATTGGCCGCAGATCCGGCAAACGCCTGTTTCAATAAATTTTCCGGCACGATTTGCCGGCCGTGATAACTCCCTTGACCGAGCACGAGCTCTCCCAGCCGCGCCCATTCGCGGGCCGTCAATTCAAATCCGCTCGCCGGCAACGGATTCCCGCGCGCGTCGATTTTAAATTCCAGGTTATGGAGGCCAAGCGGATTAAGAACGTGCTCTTCGAGGTACGCGATCGTTCCGCGCCCTTTTAATTTTCGGTGCAACAACTCCGAAAAAATCTGAAGATGACTCGGGCCGTAAATGAATCGCATGCCCGGCTGCGCTAAGATCGACAATCGAATTGCCGCGGCGTTGCGATCGCGGATTGAGGCGCGGTGGAGATGTGGCGCGCCGTCGATTCCGTCGGTGAAATTTAAGAGCTGGCGGATCGTGATCTGCGCTTTGCGCGGATCGCTTTTCCATTCCTTTATCGTATCGGCGGCATGATCGTCGAGTTTGATCAGGCCTTCGCGCACGGCACAAAGCGCGGCGATGCCCCAAAAACTTTTCGTGCCGCTGAAGATCGGCCATTTGCCGTCAGGCGATCCGCCGTTCGCGTAATGTTCGAAAACAGTGCGGCGATTCTGCATGATCAGCATCGAAATGCCGCGCTTGCTCTCGGAGTACTTTGCGGCCTGCACGCAATCGACGGTGCGCAATTCCGCAGATGTAGATGTCGATGTGAGCAGCGCGAAAAAAACCGAGAGCGCGAAGATTTTTATGGGGCGAGGTAGGGGCGGTTCACCCGAACCGCCCGACGCGGACGTGACCACGCGCATGGCGGGCGATTGAGGTCAGTCGCCCCTACCTTCGGGCGTTGTAGCCGCGGGCGTTGACGCCGGCCCGGAGTCACCGACTCCGGCTACAGCTGCTGGCGGCCGCGGACTCACCGGCAAGTAACGCTTCCGCAATTCTTCCACGTTGGGTAGTTCGTCGAGAGTGCGCAGGCCAAAGTGATCGAGAAAAAATTGTGTCGTTTCGTAAAGGAGCGGACGACCGGGAATTTCGGCGCGGCCGCTGATTTTAACGAGACCACGTTCCATCAACGTTTGCAGAACTCCATCAATGGTGACGCCGCGCACGGCTTCAACATCGGCGCGTGTGATAGGCTGACGGTAAGCGATGATGGCTAGTGTCTCGAGGGCGGGCGCGCTCAAGCGCGCCGGTTTTGGCTCGGGAAAAAGCTGACGCACCCATTGCGCGTACTGCGGGTCGGTTGCGAGCTGCCAGCCCTCGGCCTTTTCGACGAGTCGAAACGCGCGTGCCTGCTCGCTATATTCGATTTTCAGTTGCTCGAGCGCGGCGGCAACTTCCGCCTCGACCGCGCGAGCGAACTCGTTGGACGAGAACTCGTCTTCCGTACCCGCGCGGCGCAAAAGATCGACAATCTCTTTTGGCGAAAGCGGCCTGGGCGCGCTGAAGAGAAGCGCTTCGATGACTTTCATTAGCGTCATAAAAATACAACGCCTGTCATCCTGAGCCCTTCGACAACCTCAGGGGAGGCTCCGCTGCCCTGCGAGAATAGCCGAAGCCCTGAGCGCAGCGCGCAAGCGCGAAGCCGAATGGGGAAGGACCTCACACAGACTCCTGTGGCACCCGCTGGGCCATGAGCGTTCCAAGCTCCGACTGTGGGGTCCCTCACTCCGTTCGGGATGACAGCGTGGTGGTGCATCGGGTTAATTCGCGCCAATG
>QHRC01000224.1 GCA_003219995.1 Verrucomicrobiota bacterium | reverse complement strand
GGCGCCACCTCCGACAATCCGACATGGCGAATCTTCCCGGCGGTCTGCATTTCCTTGAGGGCGCCGAGCGATTCCTCCATCGGCACTTTCGGATCGATGCGGTGCAACTGATATAAATCGATCCGCTCGAGCCGAAGTCGCTTTAGGCTTTTCTCGACGCATCCCTTGAGATATTCAGGTCGACCATCCGGCACCCACTGATTGGGTCCTGGCCGGGTGTTGCCCCCTTTCGTCGCAATAACCAACCCTTTCGGATAGGGGTGAAGCGCCTCGGCGATGAGCAGTTCGCTTACCTCCGGCCCATAAGCGTCGGCGGTGTCGATCAAATTCACACCGAGCTCGACGGCGCGCCGCAGAACTTTGAGTGCGTTATCGCGATCAGGCGGCCAACCCCAAATGCCCTCCCCGGTGATGCGCATCGCGCCGAAGCCGAGCCGATTGACCGGGAGATCGCCGCCCAATTTCCAAACGGAATTCATAGCCAGGCTCGGCGCCGTTGCTGAGCCGGCTCCGAAGATTCTGGCCGATCCTCCCGCCAACAACGTGGCTCCGCTTGCCAGACTCATCCCAAGAAATGTTCGCCGTGTAATTCTGTCGTCCATCTCTTCTTCGCGATTCTGGATCTGTGAGCGCCAGAAATTCGGGTGGACCTTACAACTTCTCTATCTCGGTCCGTAGATCATCTTTCGATTTGCCGAGCTTTTGTTGCAAACGCCCGAGCAGCTCATCTTCCTTGCCCTCCACGAACGAAAGGTCGTCATCCGTGAGTTGACCGTACTTCTGTTTCAATTTCCCTTTCACCTCGTTCCAACTGCCCTTGATCTGTAATTTCGTAGTCATAACAAAAGATTACGCCGGTCCGTCGGTGATTGGTCGTCTCCCCTTTCTGTCTTCCGTCCTCCGTCCTCTGTCTTCCGTCCTCCGTCTTCCGTCTTCCGTCCTCCGTCCTCTGTCCTCTTCCGTCTTCTAATTTTTTCGCCCTATAGCGTCTTCATATCGATTACGAACCGATACTTCACGTCGCTCTTTAGCATCCGTTCATAGGCTTGGTTGATCTTGTCTATTGCGATTAATTCGATATCCGAGGTGATCCCGCGTTCGGCGCAGAAATCGAGCATCTCTTGCGTCTCTGCGATTCCGCCAATCAACGAACCGGCCAGACTCCGCCGGCGCCGAATCAGAGGAAACGCGCCGACCAGCGCCGGCTCAGGCGCGATTCCCACCAGCGTCAGCGTGCCGTCGCGTTTCAATAGGTCAAGATATGCGTTCAGGTCGTGTTTCGCCCCTACCGTATCGATAATGAAATTGAAGCTGCTAGCGTGCTGCTTCATCGCCCCCTCATCGCGCGACAGCACGACTTCGTGAGCGCCGAGCCGCTTCGCATCCGCGGTTTTGCCCGGCGACGTGGTAAAGAGCACCACCTCCGCGCCGAAAGCGTTCGCCAATTTGACCGCCATGTGTCCGAGTCCGCCGAGTCCAACCACGCCCACCTTCTGTCCTTTGCTCACCTTCCAATGCCGAAGCGGCGAGTAGGTTGTGATCCCCGCGCATAACAGTGGAGCTGTCGCCGCCAGGTCCAGCTTGTCCGAAATCCGCAGCACAAAATCGTGATCAACCACGATGCTCGTGGAATAGCCGCCGTAGGTGATGCCGCCGGTATGTCGATCTTCGCTGTTGTAAGTCAAAACCATCCCGTCGCAGAACTGCTCCAGTCCTTCTTCGCAGCTTGGACAGGTCCGGCACGAATCCACCATGCACCCGACCCCTGCCAGATCGCCTTCTTTGAACTTCTTCACCTCGCGCCCCACCTTGACCACCCGTCCGACGATCTCATGACCGGGCACGCACGGGTAAGTCGTGCCGCCCCATTCATTTCGGGCGATGTGCAGGTCCGAGTGACAAATCCCGCAGAAAAGGATTTCAATCTGCACATCCCGCGGCGTTGGATCACGACGCTCGAATGAGAATGGTTTCAGCGGCTGGTCGGCCGCATGCGTGGCATAACCTTTGGTCGCAAACATAGAGTCTCTTTTGTGCGCTCATGAGACCGGAATGTCAAAAATGTTCCCGCTCCTTGGCTCGCCGTAGCCTTGGCGAAGGTCGCTGATCTCTGCCGTTTCTACTTTCTACTTTAGCCTTTGAAACTCGCTCGCCTGTGCTCCCTCGCAGCTAAGTGCTAGTCCGGCTCGGACCTTCTATGTCGCTCATCCCGTTCGCTCCATTGTATCTCGGCTGCTCCCGCCGCGCTCGACCGCTACCTCGCGGCTTAACCGGCCATGTCGCTCATCCCAGTCGCTCCATTCAGCTGCTCAGAGTTTTAGCTTTTTCCAACGTACCGGCGCTGCTTCGTTCCGGCCGGGTCGTCGGAATCTGGTCGCTCTTCAGTCAGTTCCTCCTGCGGTGCAATTGGCTTCCGTTTTTTACTTTGCAATTTCTAATTCCTACTTCCG
>QHRC01000204.1 GCA_003219995.1 Verrucomicrobiota bacterium | reverse complement strand
CGGTGTTTTTATCCATGCGCTTATTCATTTTAGCACAATCGCTGTAGGGGACGCTGCCAGTGTCCCCTACAGATTCATCGTGATTTCACCAAGTTCCAATTGACTCCAACAATGCGCTTGTTCTCAAATCGCTTCAACGATTTCGCGAACACGAGATAGTTCGCGCCTTTGCGCTCCTTGAATCCCACGATGCCGAACTCCGTCCCGCCGTCGCTCTTCTGAATCGTCATCACGCGATTGTTTTTGATTTGCGATTGGAAATGTCGATCTTGTGCCGGTTTTTGCCAGAGGGTGTAAACTTGCGGTTGACCGCATTTTTCCACCACTTGCGCGAAGCGGACGGTTTTGACATTGAGTAGTTTCACATTCGGGCGGTCGGAAAAAGGTCCGCCAGGGAACTACGGCAAGGAGGATCAGACTACCGTTGCTGCATTCCTGCCCTGGCGGGGTTCGTAAGTCCTCGATCCATAGCCCCTGACGGAAAAGAACAATTCGCGTAAGATCGCCATCGTGCAATCGGCTTTCGTAATCGGAGAGAAGGTCGACCCGTTGACAGAAGGTGATACTTCTGTTTGCATCGCCGCGGTGAAGTCGTTGGGACCATTTTTGTTCGTCGTGCTGCAGTCCTCGTGCACGACACTCGCAAATCGGCGCGACCTTTATAGTCCGGAGCCTGGGCCGTATGTGGGACGGCAAGGCCGCACCACAACGACTGCTCCTACGACAAAATCTACGTGCATCGAGGACGAAGAAACACCGCCTTCGCGGCCTGAGTTCCATTACTAATTAGGCATTTTCTGGCAGGGACATCGCGCTGCGATCTCCGGTCGGCGCAGCGCGCCGCCCCGACCAATCCTGAATCGACAATCAACCGAACGGCAGATTCGCCTTGATTCGAGCCGCGTCTGTATGGTGCACAAGCGCCGCTTTGCCGAGTTTGCGTTTGCGCTTCGCACTTTTCGACGATAGCAAATGCCGGCGCGAAGATTGCGTTCTTAAAACCTTGCCGCGTGCGGTGATCTTAAAACGTTTCGCAACCGATTTGCGTGTTTTGCTGCGAGCGATTGGCTTCGGCATAAGGCGCGGAAGATAGCGGCGATTGCGTCAGTGACAACTGCTTTGTTGTAGCTGTCGCCGTCTCTGGCGGCAGAAAGTTTAAATGACTCAAAATGTCTGCTGCTGAGGACAGCGTCAGCTACAATTGCCGCCGCCTTGGAGAGTCAACGGCTTCGCTTCAGAACATTCGTCGGCTCGATAGAATCTCCTCCTGCCAGAAAATTCTCGCATCCGTTTTCTTTCTCGGAACATTGTGGTGAAAATGGAAAACGCGCTCGCAAAAAAGCCGCATGTTGTAATCGTCGGTGCTGGCTTCGGAGGATTGGAAGCGGCCAAGAAGCTGGCCTGCAAAGAGGTGCGCGTGACCGTGATCGACCGCACCAATTATCACCTCTTTCAACCGCTGCTCTATCAGGTGGCGACGGCGGCTCTTTCGCCGGCCGACATTGCCGCTCCGGTGCGCGCCATCTTAAGCAAATGCAATAACATGGAGGTCATCCTCGCTGAAGTGCAATCGGTGGATGTCGATGCAAAAAAACTAAAAATGGGCGACAGCGAGCTCGGCTACGATTACCTCGTTCTGGCAACGGGCGCGCGGCATTCTTACTTTGGTCATCCGGAATGGGAGAAGCTTGCGCCTGGTCTCAAAAGTCTGGAAGACGCCGTTGAGATCCGGCGGCGGATCTTGTTGGCGTTTGAGTACGCCGAGAAAATCAGCGACGAAGCAGCGCGTAAAGCTGCTATGACGTTTGTCATTATCGGCGGCGGTCCGACCGGTGTGGAGATGGCGGGCGCGATCGCGGAGATTGCACGCTACACGCTGGCGAAGGATTTTCGTCACATCGACCCGTCGCAAGCGCGCATCATTTTGGTGGAAGGCGAACCGCGCGTCCTGTCCGCGTTTCCGGAGGACTTGTCGGCGAGTGCATTGAAGCAACTTGTCGATCTTGGCGTAGAAGTGCGCCTGGGCGTGCATGCAACGAACCTGACGGAAAGCGGACTTAACATTGGTGACGAATTTATTCCCTGCCGCGTGAAAATATGGGCGGCGGGCAATAACGCATCCTTTGTCGGCAAAACGCTTGGGGTGCCGGCAGACCAGCCGGTTTGGTCGCGTTTTCGTTAACAACGATCTCACCATCCCTGGACATCCGGAGGTGCAAGTGATCGGCGATCTCGCGAACTTTGCACATCAAACAGGTCAACCCTTACCGGGTGTATCGCCGGTTGCGATGCAGCAGGGTCGCCATGCCGCGCGCAATATTCTGGCGATGATTAAAGGGCGCAGGCCGCAACGCTTCTGGTATTGGGACAAGGGCAGCATGGCCACGATTGGACGAAACAAAGCCGTCGCCGATCTGAACTTCGTGCACATCAGCGGACTTCCCGCGTGGCTCGCCTGGCTGTTCGTTCACATCATTTTCCTGGTCGGATTTCGGAATCGTGTTGCGGTGCTCTTTCAATGGGCCTGGGCCTATTACAGCTTTAACAAAGGCGCGCGCTT
>QHRC01000203.1 GCA_003219995.1 Verrucomicrobiota bacterium | reverse complement strand
AACGGCGGCACATTGTTGGTTAACGGTTCGCTCGCATCCGGCAGCGCAGTATCGGTTAGCAACAGTGGCAGCGTGCTTGGAGGCATTGGCACAGTTAATGGTAACGTCACAGTGAATGCCAGCGCCGCGATCCTGGGCGGCAACGGAACTACTGGCACTACGCTGACGGTAGCAGGCAATCTGACTCTGAACTCCAACTCGATCATTGAGCTGGCGCTTGGAAGTTCTTACCCATTCGACTCTGGCGCGGTCTGGCAGTGGCACCTGGACATTTGATCCTAATCAAACCTTCACCTTCATCAATCTTGGAGCGACAACTGGGACTTATGATAACATTATCACCGGTCTGGCCAGCGATCCTGGAACCGAAGGTTCCTGGACGTTCACCGGAAATCCAAACTTCGCCGGGTCGTTCAGTTTCGATGGAGCGAACATCGACCTGACAATGACCGCTGTGCCCGAGCCGAGCACATGGGCGGGTGCAAGCCTGGCGCTCGCGGCAATGTTGGTCAGTCAGCGCCGCCGGCTGAAGAAGCTAATTCGCAAATCCTGAACAGAAGACAACCAAGCGAACTAAGTGCTTGTCCTTTTGCTCTCTTTTTAATCCTGGAATTCTCAACAGAAGATAACAAAGTAAACGAAGATTCTTTTACAAAGAGCATCTGCTTCGTTCTCTTCGTTTCCTTCTGTCGAATCCGCTGAAAGATTTTGCACAGAAGATAACGAAGGACGCAAAGGGTTATCTTAAAGGATTCCGGCCGACTTCGTTCCCTTTTTTTCCTTCTGTAAAATCTCCTGATCGAAAAAAGGTTCAACAGAAGATAACAAAGTAAACGAAGATTCTTTAACAAAGAGTATCTGCCTTCGTTCTCTTCGTTTCCTTCTGTAAAGACATCCAAGTAAGTTTTGTTCTCTTCATTGCCTTTTGTTTCATTCGGCTGATCCAGAAAATCCTGAACTCCGAAAGCGTTCGCGAGCGCAAGCGCAGAAGGTATCAAGGCCGACTGATCTTTTTACAGAAGGAAACAAAGAAAACAAAGGATAGGCAACTTCGCTTCCTTCGTTATCTTCTGTGAATTGTCCGGCAAAGATTTAAACGGAAGAGTTGACGGAGCGATCAGCAAAAGCTAGGCGCGCGTCGAGGCGTAATCGCTGCTCCTGCCCCGACTATAGGCAGTAAGAAGATTCTCCACCGAGAGATCTTCATCTACAGTTGCCCAGTGAACGCCTCGCCCGCGTCCAATTAAACTCCAATTATTGCGCTGATCAGCTGTCGCAGCACGGAGACGGGGAAATTCGCGAGCGGAATTCGTAAGCGCCTGGAATCGGTGAAATCGGCGATCAGATCGCCCTGCTCAAAGCTGATGCGCCGAAGATGCAGTTCCTTCATGGCTTGTTTTCGGATCCTCCGAAGGTCTACGACACCGGCCTTAGCTCGGCTTCGAGTGGTTTTCCGGTTGCAAGCCGGCTGACCTGGAGGATGGAAAATCCGATAAGATTACCGCGCTCATCGACCCGCTCCATTACCGCGTCGTGCGCTGTCTCGCGCATGTAACCGGCACGCTCAGCAAACGTGACTTCCAAAAAATCTCCCTCTTTGTCGAACCAAACCTTCACTTTATCGGCCATATTTGTTCACCTCTCTTGGGTCGATCTGTGAGATACGCAGTTAATACGAATGCATCTTGCCGTGCATACTTTACTACAACACAGAGCCATTTGTCGCCCACTTTTGTTCCCAAATAAAACCGGTAGTTTAATTCAGTCGAGGGATCGGTGCGCGACTCAATAACCAATGTCGGATTTCGCAAGGTTTCGGTTAGGGCCGATTCCAAACCGCGCATTTCCGGATGCTCAAAAATATGAGCAAGTCGCTCCGCTGTCAGTCATATCGTGCCAATTTGGGAAGCGTATGGCAACAGCGTCGGTCGAATGCATTTTCGGATAAAGCAATTGGCAGGCAGGAAGACGAGCGTGCGGGAGCCGCTCGGATAGACCGCCTAGCTGGCTTGGGTAGCCAGTGAGAGGACGGGAGTCGACGAATCAATGCCCGCCCTACAATTTCTCTGATTCCCCTGTAGCGGCGGTCTATGACCGCCGAAATTATCAACGATAACCCGGCTACAAGAAATCGGGTTTGGCATCCGACATCTGACCTCTGGTCTCTAACCTGTAGCGGCCCCGAACGCTTTCGGGGTCGAAATTAAAATGAAAATTCGGCGGTGATACACCGCCGCTACAGAAGAAAATCGTGCTTAACCGATCAGTCGAGCTCTAGTTCGGCTTTCACCTGTTCCCAAGGTACGCCAGGCTTGCTTTTATTGCGTTCGACCGCGCTACGAAGCTCGATAAGGTCTTCCATGCCTTCAATCCGTTCCTGGAGCCGCCGCATCTCGGCAGCCAGTGATTTCAAAGTCGGTTTCTTGAGAGTGGCGGCATTACCCATAAGCTTTCTTCCGGTTCTCCGGGCCATTGGTTTCTTTCGCAGCTATTTCTGATAGATCTCGCGTCGATGACCGAGCGCCAGTAAGTGAACAGTGTTCTGCTCCACGTTGAATGTGTAAATGACACGATAGTCACCAACGCGAAGCCGAAACCGATTCGAACTTTTTAGACGGTGGTGTGGAAAATCATCAAGGCGAACGCCCAGTTTGTCGACCGCAGATTCAATCCGTCCCTGATTTGCAGGTGAAAGGCTGAAGAAGACTGCATCAAAGGTAGCGTAGTAGACCTGAGTGGCTTTGCTCACCGGCGATCCGGTTCACGCACTCGAGCGTGCTCTCCCCGGGCCATATCGCCTTCGGCCTTCTGAATTGACGCTTCAAATTCGGGTGTAAATTCAAGCTCGTCCTCGATGAGGTCGTCTAGCCATGCGCGTATTTGCTGCAATTCGGACTGGGAAAGTTTACGCAGCTCGGTTTC
>QHRC01000202.1:3845-5044 GCA_003219995.1 Verrucomicrobiota bacterium | reverse complement strand
GGCCGGTTTCGATTGGGGGTTCAAACTGCAATTCATGGAGGGAAGCGACGCGCGCTTCATTCATTCGTTAGGTTTGTTCGATCGCACGGCCAATGAGATTCTTCAGCCCGATTTGGTCGAAGCGTACCTCAGCTTGCACTTTCCGCTCATCATGGATGGCGGACTTGATTTAAAGCTCGGCAAATTCGTCACACTGGAGGGCGCGGAGACGATTGATCCACGCTCGAACTTTTTTTATTCGCACAGTTATATTTTCAACTTCGGAATTCCGTTTAATCACACCGGCGCGCTCGCGGCGTGGCATGCGACATCGCATCTCGATCTTTATGCCGGCCTAACGAGAGGCGTGAACACGAGCATCGATGACAACAACGATTCGCTCGCATTTGACGGTGGCGTCGGAGTCAACTTGCTCGACGGAAAACTAACCGTTCTCGCCAGCACGCACATTGGGCCGGAAACGGTAAACGACAATCACGACAACCGTTACTTGAACGACATCACGATCACGGCGAAGCCAGCGAAGAATTTCACTTCGATTACCGATCTAAATTATATCTACGATGAAGCAGCGGATGCGAGTGGCTACGGCATGGCTCAGGACTTCATCTACACGATCAACGACGTGTTTTCGATCGGTGCGCGTGGCGAGATTGGCGCGACGCAGACGGATTCTACGTCGCATCTTTCGCGGAAAATGATGATGCGGTCGACGCTTTGCGCGGCGGCTCGGTCACTCTAGATCCGCGCACAGTCGGTGGCGGCAAGACCACCTACGGAGCGGTGACCCTGGCCTTGAACATCAAGCCGACCATCCCCAAACCCGTAGCAAGTTTGGTAATTCGCCCTGAGCTGCGTTTCGATCGCGCGTTAAACGGAACGCGGCCGTTCAACGACTCCAGCGAACGCAATCAATTCACCGTGGGCATCGACGTCATCATCGGTTTTTAGTTTGGACTGCTTTGCCACTGACGACGACAACTCGACAACTTGAACGCCTTCTTTGGCAGTGCGCTGCGCGTAAAGATCGCTTAATCGTTTCGCCATCGGCCCGACTTCACCGTCGCCGATGATTCGCATGTCGATCTTGGCCAGAATCGAATTAGAGATAACCGGCTTCGTGCGCCGTTTCAATTGCGCGCGCGAGGTCGTTTCGCACTGATTCAGCTTCACCTTTTTCCCAACTCTTAATCGCTTTT
>QHRC01000202.1:638-3810 GCA_003219995.1 Verrucomicrobiota bacterium | reverse complement strand
GCGTGATCGATTGCTCGCGCGACGTCGTTCCGACTAAAAGCGACCGCGATTAACGGCCAGAGCGCCATCCAGTCGTAGCTGTAGGGATCTTCCATCCCGTGCCATAACTCCAATGCTTCGCATCCAAGTTTTTCGGTCTCGGCATGATTGCCTTCGCGCCACGCGACCCAGGCGAGATTCGCCTTCGCCATGGCGACGTATTCGACCATTCCGATTTTGGAAGCGAGCTCCAGCGTGCGCGCGGCGTAACTACGGGCTTGGTCGAGATGATGAGCACCACGATGGGCCACTGCCAAATACGTCAGGCAACGCGCTTGCGTGACAAGATCGCCGCATCTCTGCGCCAAATGAAGCGCAACCTCGCCGTGCTCGATCGCGCTGGCGTAGTTACGGCGCCAAAGATGAACAAATCCAAGGACGAAGCGAATATGTGATAGTTCCGGCAGATGATCGGACCCTCGGCTTTCGGAGAAGGCCCTCAGTCGGGTGATATCGAGATTCAGTCAGATACGACAGCGCCAGTTCTTCGAAAAATTTCCCTCGTTGAATCGGCGTTGCCCGTTCTTCGATCGCCGAACGATAGCGTTCGGCCAGCTGTCTCATTTCAGCGGCCATTCCCTGCCAATAGAAAAGGTGCATTCGTTCGAGCTGGATCTGCACTTTCTCCTCCCACCATTCGGCCGAACGGGCGTTCGTCATGTCGCCGAGTTCCTTCTCCGCCGAATCGTAGGCGCGGCCAGTCTCGTCGTAGTGCCGCTGAAGGTTGTGACTGAATCCGGTCTTGCGAAAAAGACGCGATCGCCAAACCGGGTCGGCATCAGGAACAAACGATCGTGCGCGATCGTATGCCACTCTCGCCTCTACCTGCTGACCCATGAGTGTGAGCACATCGCCTAGTCCCTCGTTTAGTCGCGCTGCCGAACTCCGCATCGCGCTGTCTTCCTTCGCCGAGTCGACGCGTTGGATCTGTGCGATGGCCGATTGATAGAAAGCTAACGCTTCAGTATTGGCAAACGTCGCCTGGGCGCGCTCAGCCGCGCGGCCGAGATAATGTGCCGCCGGCGCAGCGGCCCCGGCCCGTTCGAAGTGATAACCGAGCGTGGCGGAAAGCTCGTCGAGCCGTTCGGGAAACAACGTTTCAAGCGCCTGCGCCACCTTGGCGTGCAATTCTTTCCGGCTGGCGACGAGCAATGAATGGTAAGTGACGTCGTGAGTGATCGCGTGCTTGAAGATGTATTCATCCTCCTGCAAAGCAGATGTCTCCGATGCTGCTTGCTCGCACGACTGAATGAATTCGCGCCGTCGCAGTTCGCCGAGCGAACGATCGAGATGTTGTTCGTCCGGTTTGAGATCATAAAGGTGAGGCAGCACCCGCTGTTGAAAGACGCGACCGATGACCGAGGCCTTTTGCAGCGTCTGCTTTTGCTCTGATTCGAGTCGATCGATCCGCGCCATCAAAACGCCCTGGAGCGTGTCTGGAACATCCACCGATTGCAGTTCGCGCGTGGCAATGGCGCGGTCCCCTTCCATAACGACAACGCCGGAATCGAGAAGTGAGCGAAGCAATTCTTCCAGGAAAAATGGATTCCCTTCCGCACGATCCAGGATCAAGTCGCGCATTTTTTCAGGCAGATTCTCGATCTTCAAGAGCTGCCGAACAAGAGAGTCGCTTTCCAATCGGGTTAGTGGCGAAAGTTCGATTCTTCGAAAATCTGCACCGTGTTTTTGTGACAACTGGCTGACCGTTTGATGGGCTGGGCTATCAGTCAGGCGCGAAACCCACAGCACTATCAACGGCCCTTCGCGGGTAAGCGGCAGCAGTGCCTCCAACACCTGCAAAGAGGATGGGTCGCACCAGTGCAGATCTTCCCAAATCAGGACCAGCGGTTCGCGCAATGATCGCGCACGAATGTAAATTCGGAACGCTTCCAAGATCCGCGCTTGCAGCGCTTGCCCGCCGAGGAATTTCACCCTCTCCTCCATCGCGTCCGCAAGATCGATATCGAACAATCGACTGAGGTAGGGATAAACGTCGATAACTTGATCCTTGATTTCTGCTTCTACGCTCTTTCGCAATTCCATCCCGATCTCGACGGATGAAGCCTCTGCTTTTAGACCAAGTAAATCGCGCAGGATTTCTCGTGCCAGCCAGTAGCTCATGCCTGCCGTGTAAGAAAGCGCTCGCCCTTCCGCCCAAGCAACATTCTCCGGCAACAACGCCCGCGCTTCCGCGACGAGCCGACTCTTTCCCAAACCGGCCTCACCAACAATTGCCACGATGCTTCCACGACCACGTTGCAACCCTGACAGTGCCGACTGGATTTCTTGCAGTTCGTTGTCCCGTCCAACCAATGAAGAGCGCAGGCCTTCGATGCCACGCGTCCGTTTTGGCGCCGCGGCTCGCCCGACCAGGCGATGGACTGCGACCGGTTCATCCTTCCCTTTCACTTTCACCGGCGGAATTTTCTCGAACTCGAACAAGTTTGCAGTGCGGCGATGAGTAGCCGGGCCCACTAAGATTTCGCCGCTCTCCGAAGCGTCCACCAGTCTCGCGGCCAGATTTACAGCGTCGCCCATGACAGAATAATCCCGGCGGCCTTGTGCTCCGACGCTGCCGGCCACCACCGGACCGGTGTTGACGCCGATATGCATTCCCAGGTGAGTGCCGCGTGCGCGATTAAAGACTTCGATGGCATCCATCATTTCGAGTGACGCGCGCAAGGCGCGTTCGGGATCGTCCTCGTGCGCCACCGGCGCGCCGAACAGCGCCATGATTTCGTCGCCAATAAACTTATCGATGGTACCGGCGTACTTCTGGATAGCGGGGACCAAACATTCGAAGCAGGCGTTGATCAGTGCTCGCACCTCTTCGGCGTCCAGTTTCTCGGATAACGCGGTGAATCCGGTAATATCGGCAAAAACAACCGTGACGATCTTGCGCTCATCACCGGCGGCGCCATCGCCAGCCGACGCCTTCAACTCGGAAAGTTGATCGCGCAACGCGGCCAAAGCCGGCTCGATTACCGCGTCACCGAGCGCAGCACGTTGCGCTTTCAAACCCGCCATCGCGGCGGTCAGCTTTTTCGCCTGCTCTTCTCGGTCGGACATAGCGACGACAAACGCGATTCAAATCCCGGGCTCGAATCGGCTACCGCGTCTTCTATAAAATAAG
>QHRC01000202.1:0-598 GCA_003219995.1 Verrucomicrobiota bacterium | reverse complement strand
GTGCGCTGAGCGTAAAGATCGCTCAATCGCTTCGTTATTGGCCCGACCTTGCCGTCGCCGATGAGGCGATTGTCGATCTTAACAACGCCGGCCAGTTCGCCCATGGTGCCGGTGCAAAACATTTCGTCGGCGCCGTAAATATCGACTGGCGACAAATCGGTTTCGACGCACCGGATTTTTTCGGCGGCGCAGATTTCAATCACCGTTGCGCGCGTAATTCCTTCCGGACAAGCGACCACGCGGCTCGTCGCCAGATCGCCTTTGCGGACAATGAACACGTTCGTCGCATTGGTTTCGGCGATGCATCCGTTGATATCGAGCATGAGCGCATCGTCGGTGCCGGCATTGTTTGCTTCGATCTTGGCCAGAATCGAATTCAGCAAATTGGCGTGATGAATTCTTGGATCGAGAATCTCGGGCGGCGGGCGCCTGACCTTGCTCGTGATCAAAGTCAGCCCGGTCTTGGCGTAAACCGGCGCCTTGTGTTCGGCTAGAATAATCAGCGTCGGCCCATTTTGATTCAGACGCGGATCCATTCCGGAAGTGATCTTCACGCCGCGCGTGAGGGTAAGGCGGATGTGGACACCGTCGCGCATTT